>JARLGT010000056.1 GCA_031292615.1 Coriobacteriia bacterium
GCAGCAAAGCATCCTGCCCGACGAGCTGCCGGAGTACCTGGAGATCGAAGCTGCGAGTGTGTATCAACCCGCGGGCGCCGACGCTGAGATCGGCGGCGACTACTACGATCTGTTCCGCGCTCCAGACGACTCGATCTGGTTCGCGATTGCCGATGTGTGTGGCAAGGGAGTCACTGCCGCGACCAAGACCTCGATGATCAAGTATTCCGTTCGTGCGTTTGTCGCGGCCGGCATGTCCCCCGCGACCGTGTTGCGCGAAGTGAACCGGTTCGTGGCGGACTCCGGTGGTGCCAGCGACATCGTGACGCTGTGGGCGGGGAGGCTTACGCCGGAAACGGGAGAGCTCACCTATGCCAGCGGTGGCCACCCGCCGGGAGTCGTTAGACACATGGACGGTTCGTTCGAGAAGGCGAGCCCCACAGGACCGCTGCTAGGCGCGCTCGCTGACGTGGTGTATGGGGAAGAAACCCTTCAGCTCGGCGAAGGCGACGTGATTCTGCTCTACACGGACGGAGTCACCGAGGCGCGAAGCGACAAGCTGTTCTTTGGCGAGGACCGAGTGCAGGAGGCGCTGGCGCAGGGTGGGAGTGCCGAGGAGATCGTCAGGCGGCTGCTTACGCTGGTTCGTCGCTGGGTGCACGGGGAGTTGCGAGACGACGTGGCCGTGTTGGCGATTGCGTTGCGGCCGAGACACGGCGAACATGGATAAGATCGCACAAGGAGAAACCACCGCTTGATGTCTACTTTCGAGATATCGCACGCAGTCGACGCCCGCGCTTGCGTGGCGCGGTTGTTTGGCGATGTCGATACCGCAGTGGTGCCGGAGCTGCGCGAAGAGCTGGCCTCGGCGATCGAGAGTGGCTGCACGAACCTCATCCTCGACCTCACGCACGTCACCTACGCGGACAGCTCGGCGCTTGGGCTGCTCGTCTGGCTCGACCACAAGCTGCTGCCCAACGACGGGCGGGTGATGCTCGCGGGCGCGAACACGGACGTCTCGCGAATTCTGGAACTCTCGGGGCTTGCTCGGCTTGCCACCTCGATCTCCGTCAGCACCGATGTAGAGACGGCGCTCGCAGGGCTCGAGATGAGCCAGGTGCCCGCCAAGGCGCTTTGGCGCCGCGAGATCTGCATCCCCGCGGACGTGAACCGTCTCGCAGGCGTGCGCGACGAAGTCGCCGAGTTGGTCGCACCACTCGGTTTCGCCGAGTCAGCGATATTCGACATCAAGGTCGCTCTCGGCGAGGCCCTCGCCAACGCGGTGCGCCACGGCGCGCCCGCCGACGACGGTCGTGTGTGTGTCGAAGTCATAGCGTTCGACGACCGGGTCGTACTCGAGGTCGCCGACAACGGCGCAGGCTTCGACGGCGTCCACTTCGCGAGCGACGACCTGTACGCGTCGAGCGGTCGCGGCATCATGTTCATGCGAGCGCTCATGGATCGGGTCGAGTTCGAGCCGGCCAGCGGCGGCGGCACCCTCGTTCGCCTCGTGAAGCACCATCGGCCAGGCACGCTCTGATGCCGCAGCGCGCCGGTGCCAAGAAACGCATCCTGATCTTCTCGGCGTCGTTCGGTGGCGGGCATCGCTCGGCGGCTGAGGCGCTGGTTCGCTACTACCGCGAGCACTACGCCGACACTATCGACGTGCGCATGGTCGACTTCTTCTCGGAGTTCATGCCGAGCATCAACGTTCTGGCGAAGTTCGGCTACCAGCAGTCGGTGCAGTTCTTCCCGGCGCTCTATGGCAACTTCTACGACGTTTCGAACAAGCTGCCCACCAATCCGGTCGTGCACGAGTTGCGCACGATGGGCTTCGCCCGCGCGATGGCCTACATCGAGGCGTACCGGCCGGACGCCGTCATCTCGACGTTCCCGATCGCGGGTGGCGTCGTCTCCGACATCAAAGCCGACCGCCCCATGATCGTCGGCACGGTGATCACCGACTACGGCGTGCATCGTGCGTGGTTGCACCCCGCCACCGACTTCTACTTCTGTGCGTGCAAGGAGGTTCGTGAGGACCTCGTCGTGCGCGGAATCCCGTGGGACCGCACTGTGGTCTCGGGCATCCCGGTCGCCGAGAAGTTCGCCGAGCAGTTCGATCGCACCAAGCTGCGTCGCGAACTGGGGCTGGCTGACCGCTTCACGGCGCTCCTGACGGCTGCGGCCGGCCTTCCGGGCGACGTGCGTGACATCGCGGCGCAGCTCTCAGGCTGGGGCATCCAGGTCGCGGCGGTCACCGGTCACAACTCGCGACTGAAGCGCCGGCTTGATACGCTGGCCAAGAAGGCCGATCTGGTGAAGGTCTTCGGCTACACCAACGACATGCACAAGATGATGCACGCCGCCGACGTGCTGGTCGGCAAGGCGGGAGGGCTCACCGTTTCCGAGGCGCTAGCTGTGGGCCTGCCGCTCATCATCTACAATCCGGTGCCAGGCCAGGAACTCTACAACGTGGACTTCTTGGTGAACTACGGCGCCGGACTGCTGTCGCGCGACGAGGACGATGTGGTCGAGAAGGTGCGTTTCCTTTCGACCCACCCCGAGCGGCTCGAACAGATGGCCGTCAACGCGAGTACGCTGGGTAAGCCCGCTGCCGCGCAGACGATTTGCGAGCGGGTGCTTGCGGCCCTGCGCTGACTCCAGGAGGAGTGACGATGGAACTCACCGACGCCATCAGCAAGCGGCACTCAACGCGCGACTTCCTAGAAGACGATGTGCCACGCGAGATGCTCGAGCGGCTTGTCTCGGCGGGTTCGATGGCTCCCTCGTCCCTCAACGAGCAGCCGTGGAGGTTCTTTGTCGCGACCGGCGAAACCCGGGCGCGGCTCGGCAAGCTCATCGCGCAGGCAACTATCCACCTCTCTGAGTACATGGACGTCCTCGGCCCCAACCGTTACGAGGACGCCGTTCACTGGTATTCGTCGCTGGGCCAGGCACCGGCGTTGATCGCTGTCGCTTCTCCCTTCACCGAGGACGCCCTGGCCAAGCTCAACCGCCATCTTTCGGTCGGTGCGGCGATCGAGAACGTGCTGCTCGCGGCGGTGGACGAGGGGCTTGGCGCGTGCAACATCACCTTCTCCCACTGGGTCGAGGACGAGATCGCCGAGCTGCTCGGCCTGCCCGATGACTGGGATGTCTTGACGGTCGTGGCCATCGGCTGGCCGGGCGAGGTGCCGCCGGCCGCGCCTCCGCACCGTGCCGACGACGCCGTGTGGTTGGACTGACCTCGCCGATGATCCGCGCGGTCTTCTTCGACGTGGGCAACACGCTGCTGTTCCCGTATCCCAGCGTCAGCGAGGTCTGCCGAGAGATACTCGCCGACGAGGGTCACATCCACGACCTCTCGGCGATCGATGCGCTCATGCCGCTGGTCGACGAGTACTACGAGGATCGCTACCGCACCGATGATACGTTCTGGACCGACGAGGGAGAGACCTCGCAGGTCTGGATCGGGATGTACTCCCTGCTGTGCCGTCGCCTCGGAATCGCCGACGAGCCCGAGCGCATCGCTCGGCGCGTCTACGACGAGTTCGGCCTTCCAGAGCGCTGGCGGGCCTACGACGACGTCGCCCCAGCGTTTCGCCGGCTGCGCGAGCGCGGCATCGAGCTCGGCATCATCTCGAACTGGGACCAGCGGCTCGCCTCACTCCTCGATGGGCTCGGTCTGGGCGAGCTGCTTCAGACCGTTGTGAGTTCTGCCGAGGTGGGGCTGCACAAGCCGGACCCGCGAATCTTCGAGCTGGCGTGCCAACGGCTCAGGGTCGCACCAGCCGAGGCTGCTCACGTCGGAGACCACCACTACGCCGACATCATCGGCGCCACTGCGGTTGGGATGACCCCCGTGCTCATCGATCGCCACGGCTCGCCCGAAGTGCAGTCAGATCGCTTCCTGCGTACACTCGACGACATCGAGTCCGTACTCGAGTTGGAGGACTAGCAAAGTGGCCGACAAGGGTGCATCACGGGTGCTGTGGGTCAGCTTCGTGCTGGGCACCCTCGTGTGCCTCGGGGTCGCGTACGGCGCCTACACGCTTGCGGCTTACTCCTGGGCGCAGGTCGTCAACTACAACAGCCCCTATGTGTCGGCCGACCCTCCAGAGGGGTTGGTGTCGGTGGAGCCGACGCCGTCCGCTCCGATGGTGCGGCGAGTCGTTCTGGTAATCGTCGATGGGCTGCGCGAGGACGTTTCGCGGTCGTCGATGCCCACGCTGAACACTATGCGCACCTACGCCAGCGACATCTCCTTGACGGTCCCGCAGCCCTCGCTGAGCTTCCCGAACTGGACCACGATCCTCACTGGAGCCTCCCCGCCCATCAGTGGGGTGACGACTAACTGGCACTCCGGCCGGCAACTCGCTCCCACGCTCATCGACACGGTCAACGCATCCGGTGGCAAGGCGATCGTTGTGGGGCCGACCGACTTCACCGGTCTGTTCGGCATCCAGCCTGGTCCCCGCGTCTCGCTTCGGTCGTGGCCAAAGGGCGGCTACCTCTCGGGGCAGCTGGTCGATGACGCGTTAAGGCTCTCGAAGGAGTCGACGACGTCGAGCCTGATCGTTCTCCATCTTCCCGACGTCGACGAAGCCGGTCATGAGTTCGGAGGCGGTTCGGCTCAGTACCGGCAGACGGCGTCGAAGGTGGACGCCGACATCGCGCGGCTCGTCGCGGGACTGCAGTCTCCCGGGACGACGTTCGTGATAGTCGCCGACCACGGCCACACCGCGACTGGTGGGCACGGCGGGTGGGAGCCGGAGGTGCTCCAAGTGCCCGGAATCTTCGTGGGTGACAGCGTTCGGTTGGGCACCGGAACCGGCACGCTGGATCAGGTCGCACCGACGATTTCGGTGCTGCTCGGCCTGACACCACCGGCCTATGCCGAGGCACAAGCGCTGCGCTCGGTCGTCGCGACCGACGACGAAGCGGTGTTTGGCGCCGATGTGGCGCACCACCTCGCATTCGACGCGCACTACATCGGCGTCGTTCGCGGGGTCGTCCCGACAAACGAGCAGCTTCTGGCCGGCGACGGGGCCGATGCGAACGTGCAACTTGCTACGCAGGATCGCTTGGCTGCCGAGCGCAACGACCGCGTCTGGATGGTCCTCCTGGCGGGGGCAGCCGCGCTGGTCGTCATCTGCGTCATCGGCATTGCGTCGTGGCGCGCTCTTGTCGCAGCCGGTGTCGGTGCAGCTGTCTACTACGCAGCCTACGAGCTGCTGTTCTTCGTCGTTCACGGCTACCGATGGTCACTCTCGGCGTTCAATACCGAGACCTACGTCAAGGTGTTCATGAACTGGCGTCTGGGTGAGGCAGCTTTCTGCGCGCTATTGGGGGTAGCCGTCGCGGCGCTGCTCTACCCGTACCTGCGCGCCAACCCCAAAGGCCCACGCGACCCAGAGTACCTGCCGGGCCACCTCTCTCTGGCTCCCGCAACGTTGCTCCTCGTACTTGCCACCCTCGGCGTGCAGGTTGGGTGGTACCTGTGGCAGTGGGGCGCGACGATCACGTGGACGCTGCCCGACTTCATGTGGGCGTTCAAGGCCGACCTCGACATGGTGCAGATGACCGCCGTGGGGGCGGCCGCATTGCTCGCCCCGCTAGTGACGTATCTGATTGGGCGGTATCATCCCAGAGTGCGCCGCACGGCCTAGTAGTTCGCACGGCCCGCAGCTCCACGACCAGACCGACGCCGGGCGAAACGCGAGGTCGCCGGGTACCAAGACCAGAGTCGCCAGACCGACATTGCCGTCTGTCTGGCTCGTCCGCTCATCGGAGGGCATACCACTCAATGGCAGCTATCAAGGACCTTCGGGAATTCATCGCGCTACTCGAGAAGAAGGGGCAGCTCAAGCGCATCACGGCCGAGGTAGATCCCAACCTCGAGATCGGCGAGATCACCGACCGCGTCA
>JARLGT010000057.1 GCA_031292615.1 Coriobacteriia bacterium
CCTGCTCCCGGGAGTCGTACGCCGAAAACGTAGCGCGAATCGTCCACTTCCTCTCGGGCAAGCACGACGATCTGGAGGTCGAGCTCGATCGCCGCATGCAGGAGGCCTCGCTCGATCTCGACTTCGAGTCGGCTGCGCGCTACCGCAACCGGCTCGAGGCGGTACATGCGATCCGAGGCAAGCAGAAGGTGGTCTCGGCACGGCCGCTCGAGTTTGACGTAGTCGGCTTCTTCCGCGAGGAGACCGTCGCAGGTGTCCATCTATTCGCCGTGCGCGAAGGCCGCGTCCTGTACGGCAACGAGTTCGTGCTCGACAAAGGCCTCGACGTACCGCTGACCGAACTGGTCGACGGCTTCCTGTTGCGCTACTACGCCGACACGCCGCAGATCCCGCGCGAGATCGTCGTGCCCGAGCTACCGGAGGACGCCGACACCGTCGAGGAGTGGCTCTCCTCACTGCGCCCCGAGCATGCAGCGCGCGTGAAGCTCACCGTCCCGCAGCGCGCCGAGCGCAAGGATCTGCTCAGTCTTGCCGAGGACAACGCGCGCCACACGTTGATGCGCTTCAAGGTGCGCACCCGCTACGACGAGGAGCGACTCAACTCGGCGCTGCTGCAGCTGGAGAGCGCGCTCGCGCTGCCGGCGCCGCCGCTGCGAATCGAGTGCTACGACATCTCGACGCTGCACGGCAAGCAGTCGGTGGGCTCCATGGTGGTTTTCACGAACGGCCGAGCCGACAACAAGAACTACCGCCGGTTCAAGGTGCGCATAGACACCGGTGAGGCCAACGACGTCGCGATGATGGGCGAGGTGCTCCGCCGCCGTTTCGCGCCCGAACGCATGGCCGACGGTCGCTTCGGTAAGAGACCCGACCTCGTGATCGTCGACGGCGGCAAGCCGCAGCTCTCGGCGGCCAAGGCGGTACTTGCCGAGCTGGGTATCACGGACATCCCGCTGGCCGGGCTCGCCAAGCGCGAAGAGGAGCTGTTCGTCGAGTGGCAGACGCTTCCCGTGGTGCTGCCCGCCGGAGCGCCGTCGCTCTACCTCGTCAAGCGCGTTCGCGATGAGGCGCACCGTTTCGCGATCACCTACCATCGCGACCTGCGCGGCAAGGCTATGACCGCCAGCGTGCTCGACGAGGTAGAGGGCGTCGGCCCTAAGCGCAAGAAGGCGCTGCTCAAGGCTTTCGGCTCCGTAAGAAGGCTGCGCGCCGCCTCTGTCGACGAGATCGCCGCCGTCCCTGGCGTCCCTCGGCAGCTTGCTGAGTTGCTTGCCGAGACACTCGCGGCTGATAACGTAGCGGCTACAGGGGAAACTGCAGCTGTGGAGCATGCGGGCGATTCGCTCGGCGTGGCCGAGACCGACGGGGGAGAGTAGTGGATCCGTACACACCAGGGGGCCGCAGGAGCGAGCAGACGCCACCGCGTCGCCAGGTGGCCACGCCGTACCGAAGGACCCGAGGGCGCGGCTATCGCACTCCGATCATCGTGGGCGCGGTTGTCGCCTTGGTGGCTGTCGTGGCGGTGGGCGCGTACTTCGGCATGAGAGCGATCACGAAGCCAACGGGTGATGTTGCGCTGCAGCAGGCGCCCGCCTCGAGCGCAGCGCCGGCCGCCTCGGCCCGCGCGACCGCAGTCACCGGCAAGGGTGGCGCCTCGGTAGTGACAAGCGGGACGTCCAGCGGGAGTTCGTTGTCAGGGGTCGCTTGGCGCGATGCCGACCCCGCGTGGATCAAGCCGTTCCTCGGCAAGTACATCGACGGCTTCACGCCCAAGCCTGGCTACAAAGCCGTGGCGCTCACCTTCGACGACGGCCCCAACGGCGAAACGCAGTACGTCATCGATACGCTGAGCAAGTACGGCGGGCAGGCGACGTTCTTCGATACGGGCAGAAAGCTCGAGAAGAGCTGGGCGAAGTGGCAGCCGTCGATCATCTACAAAGCGGGCTTCGAGCTGGGCAACCACACGCAACACCACACGCTGCCGGACGGCATCTCCTCGATGTGGCACCGCAGCTACGCCACGGATCTCGCCGAGATCAACGGCCCCGACGCCATCATCAAGGCCGACGGGGGCGGGATTCCCACGGTGTGGCTTCGCCCGATGGGTGGCATGATCGATGCGACCGGCATCAAGGCCGCCGTCGCAACCAACCACCTCGTCATCAACTGGACGATCGACAGCAACGACTCACACGGCGGAACCAAGACGCCGGACTATCTCTACAACGAGGTCACGAGCAACATCAAATCGGGAGATGTCGTGCTCATGCACGTCACGCATCCCGAGAGCATGGCCGCGTTGCCTCGTATCGCCGCGACGCTGAACCAGCGCGGCTTGAAGATGGTCACCCTCTCGGAGCTAGCCCAGCACTCGACCGGCGTCATCACGCAGAGAATCCCCAACTAGCGGCTGGCCGACTACAACGCTCCGCACGGCCGGTTGATGTGCGGAACAATCCCTCTGTGGCCGTGCGCATTGCGCACGGTGAAGCGACCGCCGGGGGGACGGAAGTCGCAGTGGGGGATGCACTCGGTCGTGCGCAGGCGCGCAAGGAGCTCGGCCAGATCGACTTCCCACTCGATCAATTGGCTCGCGCTGTCGAGCGTGGCGAGGTGCGCCGAGCCTCCCACGACGTCATGGCACCCAGCTATCTCGCCCGTCGCGCTGAAGTAGTTCGCGTCCTCATCGGCGAGCCTGCGGTGCCCGAGCCCGAGTGGTTGCCGCACGAGGAGGCGGGGGAAGAGGTTCTGCCGAGCGTCGCCGCCGAGCAGCCCCGACCAGCTCCGCGCGCCGCCAAGTCCCCCAAGCCGGTCCGCCATCGCGGGGAGCGTCAGCGTCAGTTCATCGGCGAGACTCGAGCCCGGCTGACAGACAGTTTCGAGAACTGGCGATAGCGCCTCCGCTCCGACGTACGGGCGGTATACTGGTGCTCGCCGCCCTCAACTCCGCCGCCGAAGGAGCCAGATGACCGACTCCTGTCCTATCGACGACCTGCCTGAAGAGCCCGAAGCCCCGGACGACCGCGCCGAGCTCGTCGTGATCACGGGGATGTCGGGCGCCGGACGCAGCGAGGCGATCCACACGTTCGAGGATCTCGGCTACTTCTGCATCGACAACCTGCCTCCCAGCTTCATCCCGCAGCTCGTCGACCTCGCCGAGCTGCCCGGCAGTACCGCCCGTCGCCTCGCGATCGTCTGTGACGTGCGCGGGCACAAGTTCTTCGACCAGCTCGCCGGTGAGATCTCGGCGCTAGAGGCGCGCGGCATCGACGAGCGCGTACTCTTTCTCGAGGCCGACGATGCCACCCTGCTGCGCCGGTTCAAGGAGACGCGTCGGCGCCACCCCATGTGCGACGACGGCGAGTCGGTCATCACCGGCATCCAGTCCGAGCGCCGCGCGCTCGACGACATCCGCACGCGCGCCGACATCGTTATCGACACGAGCGACTTGCGACCGGCCGACCTACGCGCCGAGATCCGCGACCGCTTCCTCGCCGACAATCTCAGCTCGACGCTTTCGGTGACGGTCTACTCGTTCGGCTTCAAGTACGGTGTGCCCGTCGACGCCGACATCATCATGGACGTGCGCTTTCTGCCCAACCCGCATTACGACCCGCTACTGCGCCCCTTCACCGGGCTCGATGCCCCGGTTCGCGAGTTCGTGCTCTCCAAGCCCGAGACGATGACGTTTCTCGACCGCTGGCTGCCGTTGCTCGACGACGTCGTGCCGGGCTACGTGCTCGAGGGCAAGCACCACCTCGCGATTGCGCTTGGCTGCACGGGCGGCATGCACCGCTCGGTCGCGCTCGCCGAGGCAACCGCCACGCACCTGCGCGCTCGTGGCTACCGCGTTGCGGTCAGCCACCGCGACATCGGTCGCGATCGGGAGGTACGGTGAGCGTCGGCGCCGGCCGCAAAGCGGTGGCGATCGGCGGGGGAACGGGTCTTCCAGCAGTCATCCACTGCCTTCTCGACCTCGGGTTCGACACGTCCGCTGTCGTCACCATGGCTGACGATGGTGGCTCCTCGGGCCTGCTGCGGCGTCAGCTGGGCATGCTGCCGCCTGGCGACATTCGTAACTGCCTCGTGGCGATGTCCGACGATGAGCACGGACTCGCGGCTCAGGTGTTCCAGTACCGGTTCCCTGACGGCGGAGACGGCCACGTGGGCCACGCTTTGGGCAACTTGATACTCGCGGCAGTTGCCGACATCACGGGCTCATTTCCCGAGGCCATCGCGCACGCCTCGAACTACCTCCACGTGCGAGGAGCTGTGCTACCGTCCACGCTCGCCGACGTCTCGCTTCACGGCATCGACCGCACTGGCGAGGCGCACAGCGGCCAAGCAACGCTGGCCGTCAGTCCGCACCCGCTCGCACGCGTGCGCCTCGATCCGGCCTCGCCTGCGGCCTACGAGCCCGCGCTCGACGCCATCCGCGAGGCCGACGTGATCGTGATCGGCCCGGGGTCGCTCTACACCAGTCTCATCCCGAACTTCCTCGTCGCAGGGCTCGCTCAGGTTGTACGTGACTCCTCGGCGAAGCGGGTCTACGTGTGCAACGTCGCCAACATGCGAGGCGAGACACACGGCTTGGACGCCGCCGATCACGTTGCCGCACTCGCCGAACACGGACTCATGGGTGCCGTTGACCTGGTTCTTGTCCACGACCCATGCCTGCACGGTCCCAGCGTGTGCGATGATGGCGCGGTCGAGTCGGTCGTAGCGGACGAGGCAGTCCGGGCGCGCATCGAAACATTGGGGCCGCGCGTGATTGCAGCCGATCTCGCCGACGAAAACGATCCTGTCCGCCATTCGCGCGTGGCACTGTGTCGCGCTCTTGAGGGAGTGGTCTCCTAGGATGTCTTTTACCGCCGAGGTGAAAGACGAGCTTTCCCGCATCGAGCCGAAGAGGGCGTGCTGCCTCAAGGCCGAGCTTGCTGCCCTCGTGCGCATCGAGGGCACGCTGCATATCACCGGCCCCAACCGCTACCGCCTCGAGGTTGCGACCGAGACCGCGCCGGTCGCCCGAGCGGTCATCAAGCTGCTGCACGGCGTCTACGGCCTGAAGACCGAGCTCACCGTGCGTCGGAGCGTGCTGCACAAGACCAACAACTACCTCATCACGGTACCCAGCCAGACCAAGCTCGCCGGAGCACTCTCCGAACTCGGGATTCTCGGGGAGAACGGCTTCTCGCTCGGAATCGATGCCAAACTGGTCAAGAAGGACTGCTGCGCGATCAGCTATCTGCGCGGCGCGTTTCTCGGCGGGGGATTCGTTGCCGACCCGCACGGCGACTTCCACTTCGAATTGACGGCCGAGACCGAGCAGCTCGCCGACGACCTCGTCGCGCTCATGGGCCGCTTCGAGATTCCGGCGCGCGTGGCCAAGCGTCGTGGCACCTTCGCCGTCTACCTCAAGGGCGCCGAGCCAATCGTGACGTTCCTCGCACTCGTGGGCGCACATCGCGCACTTCTGCGCACGGAAGACGTCCGAATCATCAAGTCGATGCGCAACGACGTTAATAGACTGGTGAATGCGGAGATAGCAAACCAACAGAAAACCGCAGAGGCGGCGCTCACGCAGATCGAGGCGATCGAGGCGTTGGCGCTGGTTCCAGGGCTCGAGAACCTGCCGCCCGCGCTGCGCGAACTCGCTGAGTTGAGGCTGGCAAATCCCGATGTATCGCTGCGTGAGTTGGGCGAGCTTGCGGACCCGCCGCTGACCAAGTCCGCTGTGTATCATAGGGTCCGCCGCATCGAAGAACTGGCGGCCGAGGAGGCTGGCGTAACCTCGTCCGATGAGTAGTTTGGTCTTCACGCGCGTCCTGTGTGCGCGCATCCGTCACACGCGATCGCAATGGCGCGATCGCCAGTCCGAGGAGGGATGAGTTTGACTATCAAAGTCGGCATCAATGGGTTTGGGCGTATCGGTCGCAACGTGTTTCGCGTCATGGAGAACGACCCGGAGCTCGAGGTCGTTGCAGTCAACGACCTGACTGACCCCAAGACCCTCGCGCATCTGCTCAAGTACGACTCGATCCACAAGAAGTTCGGCCACAAGGTCGAGGTCGTTGAGAACGGATTCAAGGTCCATGCGATTGAGCATGGCGGTCAGACGATGGGCATTACGCGCGTCGTCAAGGTCTTCTCGGAGCGCAATCCCGCCGATCTTCCCTGGGGAGAGCTCGGCGTGGACCTGGTGGTGGAGTCGACCGGCTTCTTCACCGACGCGCTGAAGGCTAAGGCGCACATTGATGCTGGCGCCAAGCGCGTCATCATCTCGGCACCGGCGTCTAACGAGGACATCACAATCGTCATGGGCGTCAACGACGACCAGTACGATCCGGAGAAGCACTTCATCGTCTCCAACGCCTCGTGTACGACCAACTGCCTCGCGCCGTTCGCCAAGGTGCTTCGTGACTCGTTCGGTCTCAAGCAGGGCTTCATGAACACGATCCACAGCTACACCAACGATCAGGTCATCCTGGACTTCCCGCATAAGGACCTGCGACGCGCACGCGCCGCTGCGATGTCGATCATCCCGACGTCGACCGGTGCCGCCAAGGCTATCGGCCTCGTGCTTCCGGACTGCAAGGGCAAGCTCGACGGCATGTCGATGCGCGTTCCGACTCCAGACGGCTCGGTCGTCGACCTCGTCGCAGAGCTTGAGACTCCCGCGACGAAGGAAGAGATCAACGCCGCGATGAAGGCGGCCGCCGACGGTCCGATGAAGGGCTACCTCGAGTACTGCGAGGACCCCATCGTCTCCATCGACGTCGTGGGCAACCCGGCATCTTCGGTCTACGACTCACTCATGACGATGGTCATGGGCGGGGGCTCGGGCACGTTCGTGAAGTGCGTGTCCTGGTACGATAACGAGTGGGGCTACAGCAACCGCGTTAAGGACCTGGCCAAGAAGATGATGGCGTAGGCACGCAGCAGTCAGTCACCGTGGCGGGGCCCTGGACACTCCGGGGCCCCGCCGACGCGTAGGGTCGGAGGGCCGATGTTTTCCAAGAAGACCGTCAAGGATGTCGACGTCAAAGGCAAGCGCGTGCTGGTGCGCGTCGACTTCAACGTGCCGATCGCCGATGGAGCCGTCACCGACGACACACGCGTGCGTGCGGCCTTGCCGACCATCCGGTACCTGATCGACCACGGGGCCAAGGTCATCCTGTGCTCGCACCTCGGGCGTCCTAAGGGAGAACCGGACCCGCAGTACTCGCTGCGTCCCGTGCGCCGCGTGCTGCAGCGCCTGATCGGGCGCAACGTCATTTTCGTCGACGACATCGTGGGCGCCGATGCCCAGGAAGCCGTCACGCGCATGGTTGACGGCGAGATTCTCATGCTCGAGAACGTTCGCTTTGCCCCGGGCGAGAAGTCCAACGACCCGGCGTTCGCCAAGGCGCTCGCCGCGCTCGCAGACATCTACGTCAATGACGCGTTCGGCGCCGCACATCGCGCTCATGCCTCTACCGCCGGCGTCGCAGAGTTCCTGCCGGCGTACGCTGGGCTGCTGCTCGCCCGGGAGATCGAGACACTGACTGGGATGCTCACCAACCCCGAGCGCCCGTTCGTCGCGATCCTCGGAGGGAGTAAGGTCTCGGACAAGTTCGGCGTCATCGACAAGCTGATCGACGTGGTCGATGCGCTGATCATCGGCGGCGGCATGGCCTTCACGTTCCTGGTCGCCAAGGGCCTCGGCATCGGCAAGTCGATCGTCGAGCCCGACTGGGTCGAGCCCGCCAAGGCGATGCTCATCAAAGCCGAGGCGAAGGGCGTCGACATCCTGCTGCCCGTCGACTTCGTTCTCGCCGACACGTTCGCCGAGGACGCCGAGACCCGCATCGCGGGCCGCGAGGAGATTCCGGCCGACATGATGGGCCTCGACATCGGACCCGCCTCAACCGAGCTGTTCAAGGGTGCGATCTCCGATGCCCGGACCATCTTCTGGAACGGCCCGATGGGCGTCTTCGAGATGACACCGTTCGAGACCGGCACCAAAGAGGTCGCTCTTGCGGTCGCGCGCAACAACCGCGCGGTCTCTGTCGTGGGAGGTGGCGATTCGGTCGCCGCGCTGAAGAAGTTCGATCTCGAGGAGCGCGTCACGTTCGTTTCCACCGGCGGTGGTGCGAGCATGAAGCTGCTCGAGGGGGCAAAGCTACCGGGCCTCGAAGCCCTGCTCGACAAGTAACGCTCCGGCGGACGAAGCCGCCGGCGCGTCCGCGGGTTTGAGCAGCCGAGCTTCGCTCGCTGCTCAACTCTCGGCACACAACACAGAAGGAGTAGCTCATGGGTCGCAAGCCGATGATTGCGGGCAACTGGAAGATGTACAAGACGCCGGGCGAGGCCGCTGTGCTCGCGCAGCAGATCGACGACCTGCTCGGCGAGGACAAGGGACTGTCCCAGCTTGTCGAGGCTGTCGTGTGCCCGCCGTTTGTCGACCTGAAGCCGGTAGCAACCGTCATCGAGTTCGACAAGTCGTCGCTGAAGTTGGCCGCCCAGAACGTCTACTGGGAGACCGAGGGCGCTTTCACCGGTGAGGTTTCGGCGCCCATGCTGGTCGATGTGGGTTGCGACTACTGCGTGGTCGGTCACTCGGAGCGCCGCGAGTACTTCGGGGAGACCAACGAGACCGTGAATCGCAAGGTCAAGGCGCTGCTGACGGCCGGTATCACACCCATCGTCTGCTGCGGCGAGACGCTCGAGACCCGCGACGCAGGCGAGACCGACACGTTCGTCCGCAACCAGATTCGCACCGGCCTTGATGGCATCACCGCCGAGCAGGCCGCCGCGCTCGTCATCGCCTACGAGCCTATCTGGGCCATCGGCACCGGTCGCACGCCCACCCCGGAAGCCGCCAACGACGTCTGTCGCTCGATCCGAGCGACTGTGGGCGCCTGCTTTGGCCCTGATGCAGCGCAGAGCGTGCGCGTGCTCTACGGCGGCTCGGCCAAGCCCGAGAACATCATGCTGTTCATGCCGGAGCCAGATATCGACGGCGCGCTCGTCGGTGGGGCGGCACTTGTCGCCGACTCGTTCTATCGCATGGTCAAGACGGCGGGAGACTTCGCCTAGTGCCCAAGAACCTGCCCGCTCTGCTCGTCATCATGGACGGTTTCGGCGAGGCCGCGGCCGTCCCTGGCAACGCCATCGAAGCGGCCAACACGCCCAATCTCGACGCGCTCTTCGCCAAATGGCCCAGCACCACTCTCGAGGCGTCGGGTCTGGCTGTTGGCCTGCCCGTCGGCCAGATGGGCAACTCGGAGGTCGGGCACCTCAACATCGGCGCTGGTCGCGTCGTCTACCAGGAGCTCACCCGCATCAACCTTGCGGTCGAGGACGGTTCGCTCGTCAAGAACCCAGTGCTCTCCGCAGCCATCGACGGCGCCGTTGCCGACGGCAGGGCTGTCCACTTCATGGGCCTGCTGTCCGACGGTGGCGTTCACAGCAGCCGAGACCATCTCTACGCGCTCGTCCGCATGGCTCACGCGCGTGGTGCCGAGCGCATCTACGTCCACGCCTTCCTCGACGGCCGCGACGTCCCGCCAAGTAGTGGCTTGCAGTTCGTCCGCGACGCGGAGGCGTTCCTCGCCGAGCAGCGCGTCGGGCAGATCGCGACGGTGATGGGCCGCTACTACGCGATGGACCGCGACAATCGCTGGGACCGTGTCGAGAAGGCATGGCGCGCGATGGTTCTCGGCGAGGGCATGGCGCAAGGCTCGGCGAGCGAGGCCGTACAGGCCAGTTACGACGCGGGACTGACCGACGAGTTCGTCGTTCCCGCGGTGTGCGCGCCGGTCCGCGTGGAGGACGGCGACGCGCTCGTCTTCTTCAACTTCCGTCCGGACCGCGCACGCGAGATCACGCGCGCCTTCGTCGACCCCACGTTTGAGGCCTTCGAACGCCCCGTCTTTCCGCATGTGCGATTCGTATGCCTCACCGAGTACGACCCGACCATTCCGGCTCCGGTCGCATTCGCCAAAGAGTTCCCCACGCATGTCCTGGCCGATGCGCTCGCCGATCACGGTCTGCGGCAACTCCACATTGCGGAGACCGAGAAGTACGCGCACGTGACGTTCTTCTTCAACGGCGGCGCTGAGACGCCGAAGCGAGGCGAGACGCGGGTTCTGGTCGCAAGTCCTAAGGTCTCAACGTACGACCTGCAACCTGAGATGAGCGAGCCCGAGGTGACCCGCGAGCTGTGCGCGGCAATCGATCGCGGTGATGCCGACGTCTACATCGTGAACTTCGCGAACTGCGACATGGTGGGCCATACCGGCATGTTCGACGCGACGGTCAAGGCGGTCGAGGCTGTGGACGCTGGCGTGGGCGCGGTTGTCTCGGCGATTCGCGCGCGTGGTGGGGTGGCGCTCATTACGGCCGACCACGGGAACGCCGAGGCAATGGTAGACCCGGACGGCCATACGCCGTTCACCGCGCATACGCTGGACCCAGTGCCGTTCATCGTGGTCGCAGATGGCGTGCGTGATCTCGACGCGGGAGGCAAACTCGCGGATGTGGCACCGACGTTGCTCGACCTGATCGGCGTCGAAAAGCCGACTGAGTGGACGGGACGCTCGCTGCTGCTATACTGATTCACCGCGTCTGCCCCGCGTGCGGTGCGGCGCGCAAAAACGATCCATACATCGCCAAGGAGTTCTTCGTGAAGACGTTTCTGCTGGTAATCGGTCTCATCGTTTGGGCGATCTCTTCGATCGGCCTGATCATCTTCGTGCTTCTGCACTCGGGCAAGGGCAGTGGACTTTCAGACATGCTGAGCGGTTCGATGTCGCCCACGTCGACCGGCACGAGCGTTATCGAGAAGAACCTCGACCGCATCACAATCGGCTTTGCCGTAGCGTTCGGCGTGAGCCTGGTTCTGCTCATGGTCGTGTATCCCAAGTAGTCTCTGACCACACGCTGGTCTGTCGACGCCGCGTCTCATGCAGGGTGAAAACCCGCTTGGGCGTGGCGCTATTCATTTTCGGTATGGATGTATCCAGTGGTTGTACTTGCCAGTCGGTTGCTGCTGCGCGACACTCATATCGGCACGTCATGCCGTGACGCTCTTGCGGCGTACCCGTGTTGAGGTGGGCTGTTGCCCCGCGTGTTTCTCCGGGTGGCAGAGCTAGGTCAAGAAGCTTGTTCCTCAGGGAAGGGAGGCACAGAGGTGCATCGGTATCTCAAGAAGACCGCCGCCGTAATGCTGTCGGTCATCATGGTCGTGGCCTTGGCTGGCGTCGCTGGCTGCGCGCCCTCGACGTCGACTTCGGGCGGCACGAGCTCGACCGCGTCGGGTCCGGTCAAGGGTGGAATGCTCTCGTTCTACATCGGTGAGCCGGAGGCCATCGACCCGTTCAACGCCCAGGAGTCTGAGGGCGTGCAGGTCACCCAGTCCCTCTTCGACAGCCTCACGGCTGTCAACCCCACGACCGGCAAGGTCATTCCTGCGGCAGCGGACAGCTGGTCGTCAGACGCGTCGGCGACCGTATGGACGTTCAAGCTCCATCCGGGCGCGAAGTTCGCCGACGGTGAGCCCGTCACGGCGGCAGATTTCGTTTACGCGTGGAACCGGATTGCCGAGAGCGCGTCGAAGGATGCAACGAACCCGTCGCAAATCTCGTATCACCTCTCGCCGGTTGTCGGCTACGACGAGGCCAATTCCAAAGGCACGCCAATGTCGGGCGTGAAGGCCATCGACGACACGACGCTGCAGGTCACCCTCCAGTATCCGTTCGCAGACTGGCCCTACGTCTGCTCGCACCCGGCGCTTGCGCCAGTGCCACAGAAGCTCGTTGAGAACGGCGTCCCCTACAACGGCAAGACCGTTCCGTTCGACCAGATGCCGGTTGGCAACGGGCCGTTCAAGATGTCGGCGCCATGGGTGCACAACCAGTACATCAAGGTCGTGCGCAACGACGACTACTACGGCACGAAGGCTCACCTTGACGGCGTCGACTTCAAGATCTTCGCCGATCTTGACACCGCGTACCGTGAGTTCGAGGCCGGTAGTCTCGACTTCACCCAGATCCCGTCGGGGCAGGTCGCAGCCGCGAAGCAGAAGTATGGCGTTGCCGCCGACGGCTACACCGTCGATCCCGGCCATGGCGTGCTGCTTGGCCCCGAAGCGGCCATCTACTACCTGTCGTTCGACATGAAGAAGGCGCCGCTCGACAACCTCAATGTCCGCAAGGCCATCTCGCTTGCGATCAACCGCGACGCGATCAACCAGGCGGTGTTCGAGGGTACGCGCAAGGCCGCGGGCAGCTACGTGCCTCCTGGGATTCCCGGCTACGAAGACAACCAGTTCCAGTTCTCGCACTACGACATCGCCGCAGCCAAGCAGGCGCTTGTCGACGCTGGGTACCCCGGTGGCAAGGGCCTTCCGACGCTCGAGCTGGCGTATAACTCCGGGGCGGGTCACGCGCAGGTTATGGCGCTCGTCCAGTCCGATCTGAAGGCGATCGGTGTCAATACGAAGACCTACACGCTCCAGGGCGCGCAGTACTGGCCCTACCTGACGACCACGAAGTTCCAGGTCGCGCGTGACGGTTGGATCGCCGACTACCCGATCATAGACAACTTCACGAATCCGATCTTCAACTCCACCGCCGACAACAACCACTCGCACTACTCGAACCCGCAGGTTGACGCGATGATCCTGAAGGCGCGCTCGACCACGGATGAGGCCGCTCGAATCGCACTGTATCAGCAGATCCAGAAGATGGTCGGCGACGATGCCCCTGTGGCGCCGATCGTCTACTACGCCCACAACCGTGTCGGCGCGAACCGGGTCAACAACCTGTTCTACGACAACATGGGCTTGGCGCACTTCGACATCGCCTGGCTGACCGGCGGCGGGAAGTAGCGCTATCAGGAATCAGGTCGGATCGCATGACGATGGTGGCGAGGTGCCTCTTCGGGCCTCGCCACCATTCGCGAAACCGACGCCCACTATTTAGCGAGGTCACGTAGTGTTCCAGTACATAGGCAAGAGGTTGTTGCAGTTTGTGCCGGTGTTTCTCGGCGTGACACTGTTCCTGTTCATCCTGACTCGCGTCATCCCCGGCGACCCGGTGGCGATGCTCTCAGGGCAGCGGGTCCAAGATCCGCAGATCCTCGCCCAGATGCGTCACGCCTACCATCTCGACCTGCCGGTCTGGCAGCAGTTCATTCTCTACCTCAAAGACATCGCGCAGGGGAACTTCGGAACGTCGATAGCGACGGGCAGGTCGGTCAAGGACATCTTCCTCGAGAAGTACCCCTACACCCTGCAACTCGCATTCGCAGCGATCATCATCGAGATCATCGTAGGGATTGGTGCAGGGGTCATCTCGGCGGTGAAGCAGTACTCGTTTTGGGACGTCACAGTGACACTGTCGACCTCGCTCCTGGTGTCGCTTCCCGTGTTCTGGCTCGGTATGATGATGCAACTCTTCTTCGGGATCTGGCTCAAGAACTGGACGAATGGCCAGTTCTACCTGCCGATCTCGGGCGCATGGTCGCCGGGGGCGCCCTTCCCACCCATGGCGTACCTGATCATGCCGGCGATCACACTTGCTTCGGTGTCCACCGCCTACGCAGCCCGCATCCAGCGCAGCCAGCTCCTCGAGGTGCGCGGAACCGACTACATCCGAACGGCTCGTGCAAAGGGCTTGAGCGAGGGATCGGTGCTCTGGCGTCATGCGATGAAGAACGCGCTCATCCCCGTCGTTACGTTCATCGCCTTGGACCTAGGGGCGATGATGGCCGGCGCGATCTTGACCGAGACAGTCTTCAATTGGCCTGGCATCGGCTACCAGATCTACCTGTCTATCGAACAGCGTGACTGGCCCGTAGTCATCGGCACTACCATCATCGTCACGATGGTCTACATGGTCATCAACCTTATCGTCGACATTAGCTACGCCTTCCTCGATCCGAGGATCCGGTATGGCGGATCGGAAGGGAGGTAGCCGAGAATGCCAATCGACGACAACACATTCATCGAGCCGGCCGAGGACGACAACACGGCGGTTCGGCACCATCTTGAGACCGGCGGCATGCCGTTGGGGCAGGTCGCGGAGCAGTCCAATGAGCGCAGCCGCACACTGTGGGGCGACGCGTGGCACCGGTTGCTCCGAAACAAGCTTGCGGTCGTTGCGCTTGTCTATCTCGTCATCGTGACCCTGATGGCGGTCACGGCCCCGCTATGGGTCAAGCCGCTTTTCGGAGACCCGATGTACGCGAACTCGACTCTCGTGATGAAGAACCAGTTCCTGCCGCCGTCGCTTGCCCACCCGATGGGCACCGACAACTTCGGCCTCGACGTGTTCGGCCGCGTTGTCTATGGCGCTCGGGTGTCGCTGCTTGTGGGCTTCGTCGCCACGGGAATCTCGGTGGTTCTCGGCATCATCCTCGGCGCGATCTCCGGCTACTACGGTGGACTGACCGATAGCATCGTCATGCGTATCACTGACGTGTTCCTCGCGTTCCCCTACATCCTGCTGGCGATCTTGCTCATCTCGATCATGGGGATGGGACTTGGACCGGTGCTTGTCGCGATCGGCGTGCTCGGATGGACAACGATCGCGCGCGTGTTCCGGTCGTCAATCCTTTCGGTGAAACGCAACGACTACATCGAAGCGGCCAAGGCGATGGGCGCGAGCGACATGCGCATCATGATGCGCCACATCCTCCCGAACGCGCTGGCGCCAATCATCGTTTACGCGACGATGTCGGTGGGCGGGGTCATCCTGACCGAGGCCGCGCTCTCGTTCCTCGGCATCGGCGTCCAGGCACCGACGCCTTCGTGGGGCCTGATGCTCAACGACGCGCAAAGCTACATCGTTACGCATCCAGGCCTGTTCATCTGGCCGGGTCTGGCGATCATCCTTACCGTGCTCGCGTTCGTACTTCTGGGCGATGGCCTGCGCGATGCGCTCGACGTGAAAGTGAGCGAGTAGCCATGGCCGATGAGAAGCTTCTGGTTGTGGACAACCTCAAGATGCACTTCCACACGCGCGACGGTGTGGTCAAGGCGGTCGACGGCGTGTCCTATGAGCTGAACGACGGTGAGACGCTCGGGGTTGTTGGCGAGTCCGGTTCGGGCAAGTCAGTCACGGCGCTGACGATTATGCGGCTGATCCCGATGCCTCCGGGCCGCATAGAAGGTGGCGACGTGCTGTTTCGCGGCGAGTCGCTGCTACAGATGAGCGATCCTGAGATTCGCAAGATTCGGGGCAACCGCATCGCGATGGTGTTTCAGGACCCGATGACATCGCTTAACCCCGTGTACCGCGTCGGGCGCCAGATCGCAGAGCCGCTCATCCTGCACAAGCACATGAAGAAGCGCGACGCCTGGGCGCGCGCGGTCGAACTGCTGGAGCTTGTGGGAATCCCGCATCCGGCCAGTCGCGTCAACGACTACCCGCACCAGTTCTCAGGCGGCATGCGCCAGCGCGTCATGATCGCGATGGCGCTCGCCAACGACCCAGACATCCTGATCGCCGATGAGCCCACAACCGCCCTCGACGTAACGATCCAAGCGCAGATCCTCGAGCTGATGGAGGAGCTGCAGGGCCGCACGGGTGCGGCGATCATTCTGATCACGCACGACCTCGGGGTGGTCGCGGACATGGCCGACAACGTCTTGGTCATGTACGCCGGACGTCCGGTGGAGTATGGCAACGTGGACCAGCTGTTCTACCGCCCGCTACACCCGTACACGTGGGGCCTGATGGACTCGTTGCCCGAGTATGCGGTCGACGAGAAGTCGACGCTTTGCCCGATCAAGGGTCAGCCGCCCAGCCTCATCAACGTGCCGAGCGGCTGTGCGTTCCACCCTCGCTGCCCGTTCGCCAAGCCCATCTGCACCACCGACGTTCCCGAGTACCGCATCATCGATGACGGCCACGGCGCGGCCTGCCACTTTGCCGGCGATGCCGGCTTCACCCGCGGCGACGCCGAGACGTGTGAGATGGCTGTCCCAGCGGATGAGGAGGTGGCCTCGTGAGCGAGATCCTCCTCGACGTGCAGGACTTGGTGAAGCACTTCCCGGTGCAACAGGGCGTGCTGGCTTCTCGGCTGGGCAAAAAGGTGCGCGCGGTTGATGGCGTGACGTTCAAGGTCCGCCGAGGCGAGACGCTGGGGCTGGTGGGCGAGTCCGGCTCGGGCAAGTCGACTGCCGGCCGCGCTATCATGCGGCTGATCGAGCCCACGAGCGGTTCGGTCTCGTTCGACGGCATCGACGTGTTGCAGCTCAAGGGCAAGAGCCTCAAAGACTTCCGTCGCAACGTGCAGATCATCTTCCAGGATCCGTACGCGAGCCTGAACCCGCGCATGACGATTGGTGAGATCGTCACCGAGCCGCTCAAGATCCACCGCATCGGCTCGGCGCGTGAGCAGATCAAGCAGGCCAAGGATCTCCTCGAGATCACGGGCCTGAACCCCGAGCACATCAACCGCTACCCGCACGAGTTCTCAGGTGGGCAAAGGCAGCGGATCGGCATCGCCCGCGCCCTGGCGCTCAAGCCCAAGCTCATCGTCGCTGACGAGCCGGTCTCGGCCCTCGACGTCTCGATTCAGGCGCAAGTGCTCAACCTGCTCGACCAGCTCCAGGACGAGTTCGACCTGACGTACCTTTTCATCGCGCACGACCTCTCGGTCGTCCAGCACATCTCAGACGAGATAGCCGTCATGTATCTGGGCAAGATCGTCGAGATCGCCGACTGGAACATGCTGTACAAAGAACCTTTCCACCCGTACACGCAGTCGCTTCTCTCAGCCGTGCCGGTGCCCGATCCCAAGCTGCAACGCACGCGCGAGCGCATCCTGCTGCAGGGCGACCCACCGAGCCCGATCGACCCGCCGAGCGGCTGCAACTTCCACACCCGTTGCCCGATCGCGCAGTTCCCTATCTGCTCGGAGAAGGTGCCGGAGCTGCGTGAGGTGGGGCCCGATCACTTCGCCTCGTGCCACTTCGCCAAGCCGTTCCCGATTCCGATCGGGGCTCCCAAGGCCGACGTGGAGGCAGCGGCCGGGTAAGCTGGCCGACTCGACCGCACGACGAGGTGCCTGCCGACCGCGAGCGAAACGCCTTCAAGCTCGCGGACGCTTGCTCTAGCCTCGGCGTATGGCCTTTGCTAAACTACCGCTCGCGCCTGAAACGGCGTGCACTCACGTCCGAGTGGCGGAACGGCAGACGCGCTAGGTTGAGGGCCTAGTGAGGGCAACCTCGTGGGGGTTCAAATCCCCCCTCGGACACCAAAGACTTCACGAGCGGCTCTTCCCGGGGAGGGGAGGGTCGCTTTTGTTTGCCCCGAAGGGGGCTGGCGTGGGTACGTAGTAGCGACGTGTTTAGCCGACGATAGGGGTTTGCGATGACCGAGCTTGGGACAGGCACTCGAATCGCGGGTCGCTACAGCTTGGAGAGCCGTCTCGATGCGGGCGGCAGGGCTCAGGTCTGGGCCGCCACAGACGACGAACTGCAGCGCAAGGTAGCAATCAAGATCCTTATCACGCCAGCCGGAGGCGATCCGGCGTTTATCGAGGCGTTCCGTGCCGAGGCACAGGCTGAGGCAGGACTGAAACATCCTGGGATCGTCGAGGTCTTTGACTGGGGCCACGACGGCGACGTGAACTTCATCGTCATGGATCTCCTCTCAGGCCACACGGTGAGGCAGGCGCTCGACGCGCAAGGTCGCTTCGCGTGGCAGGTGGTACTCGGAGTCGGACGCCAGATCTCCTCGGCTCTGGCGTACGCGCACCACGCGGAGATCGCACACGGCCACCTGTCGGCCGAACGGATCGTCGTTTCGGCCGATGGCAATGCAGCGGCGATCGGCTTCGGGCTTCACTGCAGAGGCGGTTGCGAGATCGCGGCCTCACCCGACGCGGACACGTTTGCGCTGGGCGGCGTGCTCTACGAGATGCTCACCGGCTCCTCGCCGTTCGGACCAGCGCCCGAAGGACACCCACAGAATCAGCCGTGGCCGACGCCCGTTAGACATGCGGCTCCAGACGCTCCCCACGAGCTCGACCGAATCGTGATGAAGGCGATCTCGCCGGATCCCGCTCAGCGCTATCGGACAGCGGCCGAGCTTCAGGCCGATCTCGACGCCCTGGCCCGACCCAAGAGCCGCGCTTGGCTTTGGTGGACGCTCGCAGTGCTGGCAGTCCTGATCGCGGCCGGTGCGACGTGGTACTTCTCGTCGCAGCAAAAGGCGGTCGTGCCGGACATCACGGGCAAGTCGCAGTCGGAAGCAGAGTCGCTGCTGTCCAACGCCGGGTTCAAGTTGGTGGTCTCGGGTCAGGCCGCTTCTTCGGCGGTTCCCACGGCCACCATCATCTCTGAGAACCCGGCATCCGGGTCGGCCGTGCGAAAAGGCAGCCAGATCGCCGTGGTGATCAGTACTGGGCTGCCGACGGTCGCCATGCCTTCCGTGAGCGGAGTGAGCCTCACAGACGCTTCCAGCGCTATTGCAAGCGCTGGCCTGACGGTTGGAGCGATCACGCGGCAGAACAGCGACACGTTCCCGGCTGATACCGTCATCTCATCGAGTCAGGCCCCAGGCGCGCAGGTCACACAAGGCACGCCGGTCGATCTGGTGGTCTCGGCGGGACAGAAGACCGTGACGGTGCCTGACGTCCGCGGCATCTCGCAGTCCAACGCCACTTCCAAGCTCACAAACGCGGGGCTCAAGACCGATGTTGGGCAGGCGTACTCGAGTCAGCCCGTTGGCACCGTTGTCTCGCAGGGGCCGGCGGCCGGGAGCACCGTTCCGGCAGGCAGCACCATCACGATATCGGTCTCGCAAGGACGCGCGCCTGTCGTGGTTCCGGATCTGACCGGAGCGACCACGAGCGCTGCGCAGAACACGCTGACCGAGCTTGGTCTGGTGCCGCTCGTGAGCAAGGACGCCAGTGGAACGGCCGCGGCGGCCGGCCGGCCCAAGGGGACCGTTCACTCCCAGAGCCCCGAGTCCGGCGAGTCGGTGCAGGCGGGCAGCCAGGTCACGATCAACATCTACAACTGACACAAGGCGCCGGAGCGAAACGAAAGGCCCGGCTCTCGATGAGAAGCCGGGCCTTTCGGTGTGCTACTCGTGGTGCCGCTGTCGGAAGCGGCGGAAGAGGATCGAGAAGAAGAACCACACGCCGACGCCCGACGCGAACACCAGCGTGTAGTACGCGATCGCCTGCATCCACCACGGCAAAGTGGCGCGCGTAAGGAGGATGGCGAAGCCCATGACAAACGCAGAGATAACGAGCGCGAATGCGAGCCGGTCGACCATCATCTCGGCGCGGGCCATCAGCGGGTCGAAGCCGGATGGGCGCACGGTCATCCGCAGGTCGCCGTCGCCGACGCGCTTGAGTGCCTTGGTGACGGCGTCAGGGAAGCCTTGGAGCGCCTTTGCCGAGCGGCGGATCGAAGTGACGAACCCGGACATCAACGCCTGCGGCTTCATCTGCTGCTCGACGATGCGACGCGCGAAAGGCTGGACCGACTCGACGAAATGGAACGCCGGATCGACGGCGGTTCCCAGCGCCTGGAGTGTGGCGAACGTGGTCAGCAACAGCGCGAACTCTGAGGACATCGTGAGCCCGCGCTTGCCGATGAGCGACATCACCTCGACCACGAGCTCGTGCGAGTTGACCTCTTGGAGCTGCTTGTCGTAGTACTTGCCGACGAGCAGGCCGACGTCACGCTGAAGACCCGGGACGTCCACGTCCGAGACGCCACCGCTGACCTCGAGCAGGACGTCGACGCACGCCTCGTAGTCCTGATCAATGATCGCGATCAGCAGGTCGGCCACGAGCGTGCGTGCCCGGTCCGAGAGGGCACCGCAGCGTCCGAAGTCGGTGAACGCGACGCGCCCATCGGCCAGGGCGAACAGGTTCCCGGGATGCGGGTCGGCGTGGTAGAAGCCGTGGATGAAGATCTGCTCGTAGTAGCAGGAGATGCCGCGCCGCGCGGCTTCTTGCCGGTTGACGCCGTGCCGATCGAGTTCGTCGAGCCGGTTGAACGGGTACCCGACGATGCGCTCCATCGTCAGCACCGTGCCTGAACTGCGATCCCAATAGACCTTCGGAAAGTGGACGGTGTCGTCGCCTTCGAAGGCGCGGGCGAGGCGCTCGGCGTTCTCGGCCTCATGGATGTAGTCGCACTCCTCGATGATCGCGCGAGCGAACTCGTCGACCAGTCCGACCACGTCGTAGCGCTTGCCGATGTCGGTGCGGCCCTGGATTCGCCTCGCTTGCGTGCGCAAGATGTCGAGGTCAGCCTCGATCACCTCGTGGATGCCCGGGCGCTGAATCTTGACGGCGACCGGCGTGCCGTTGAGCAGCACCGCCATGTGGACCTGTCCGATACTCGCCGCCGCCGCTGGCTTCTCGTCGAACTCGGCGTACAGATCGCCGAGCGGCTCGCCGAACTGCGCCTCGATCTCGGCCTTGACCTGGGCGAAGGGGAACGGCTGCATCTCGTCTTGCAGCCGCGCAAGTTCATCGGCGTACGACGCGGGAATCAGGTCGGGACGCACCGAGAGCAGCTGTCCCATCTTGGCGAATGTGGGTCCGAGGCGCTCCATCGTGCGCCTCAGCCGTCCTTCGGGTGTGAGCTGGGCGTCGGGCCCGCTGGGACGGTTTCCCCGGAGCGATGAGACCCACGGCGCTTTGAGGCCAAGCTGGTCCAGCGCGGTTCCGAAGCCTTCGTCGACCATGACGCTGACGATGGTGCGGTAGCGTTCGCTGCGGCTGATGGTGGGCATTCCAGTCCTTCACGAGGTTGCCGGGCTCGGGCTGTCACACAAAGGCGTGCCGAAGGAGCCCGCCTGCGACTACTGACGAGGGTATACCCGCGCGGGCGGCTCGGCGAGTGGATGCGCTACGAGCTTGTGGGGAAAGTGGGCGCGCATCTAGCTCACGGCCAGTCGCGTCCAGCGATGCGCCAGCAGGAGCTTGGTGACAAGCACGGCGGCCGTGAAGCACACGGTCCACGCAAACGGGATCCAGAGCACCGCGGGCCAGCTTTGGTGCGACGGGATCAAGCGGGCTAGGATGTCGAGCCACAGGTGGTGCGAGACGTAGATGCCGAGAAGGAACTCTCCGCCCCATGCCAGGGACGCCACGCCAAACCAGGTCGCGTTCACGCGCGTCGCCGCCAGCATCGAAAACGCTGCGGTTCCGCACAGAACGGTCATCACGATCTGCGCTGTGAGGGCGGTCGGCTGCGCGTGCGTGAACACCGCGAGCGTGCCCGCGGCCAGCGCGCTCCCGATACCGAGTGCCATCCACGTCCGGGGGCCGAACGGGACCTTCGCCGCCGCCCGAAGTTCCATTCCGGCGACGTAGACGAACAGCCAGCGGCCCCCCTCGATGAACTGGCGGATACCGTAGTCGGGAAGCGCCGAGTTCGGCACGAGGAACCACACAGCGAGCGTGATCACACCGGTTGCCACGAGCAGGGCTCGGCGCTGGAACGGTGTCCTCGCGAACAGCTCGGCGAACACGGCGCACGCGAACAGCCAAGGCAGCGACCACAACACCTCGTTGGCCCCGGCGAAGAACACGGTGCGCACGAGATTCGGGATGAAGAAGGGTTGGTGCGTGAGGTAGTGGAAGCCTTCCCACCAGAGCAGGTAGACGACGCTCCACACCACGTAGGGAACCGC
Source organism: Coriobacteriia bacterium (assembly GCA_031292615.1). Taxonomy (NCBI): domain Bacteria; kingdom Bacillati; phylum Actinomycetota; class Coriobacteriia; species Coriobacteriia bacterium. Next base: position 21,657 of record JARLGT010000057.1, read on the forward strand.
GAGGCGAACGAAACGCTTGCCGAGCCAAGCTGGTCCCCGCGTCCCCAGAGCGCCATGAAAGTACCCGGCGACAAGGAAGAAGAAGTACAGCGCGCAGTACGCGACCTGTTCGAGGAAGTCACGAAGGGCACCCGGGTGGGCTGACATGGCGATGTGGACCATCACGATGCCCCCTGCGGCCACGAGCTTGAGGCCGTCGATGACCGGGTCGCGTCGCCGCGTTTGCGTGCTGTCGGTTACAGTGGTTATGTGGGCTCCTTCCAGTCCCAAAAGACTAGCTGTCCTGCGCAGGTGGCGCCTCATCAAGTTGCTTGTGCGGCAGCGATCGCCCGGTGAGCGGTGAGGCTTACCGGTCACTGACCCCCAGGCTGCCGTGACCTGTGGGTTCGCGGGGGCTAGACTGGCAAGTACACTACCGCCTTTCAGGGGAACTGCACGACCGCGAGGGAAGCACTTTGGCAGACATGCGTGAATCCGCTTCACCCGAGTGCGACACCGACACGGCGGACTCGCTGTATCGTCGGCTGTTCGAGCACGCGCGTGACGTGGTTCTGGTCGTCGACGAGGCAGGCAAGATTGTCGAGGCGAACCTCGCTGCCGAGGACGTTTACGGCTTCTCGCGGGACGAGCTTGTGGGCATGCCACTCGTGAACCTGCGCTCGGACGCGTCGCTACCTTTGATGAGCAACCAGCTCAGTGCGGCTGCTCGGAGTGGCGGCGTACAGTTTGAGACTGAGCACCGTCGCGCCGATGGAAGCACGTTTCCGGTCGAGGTGAGCTCTCGTGGCGTGGACTACGGTGGCGAGCGACTCCTACTCAGCATGGTGCGCGACATCTCCCAGCGCCGGGAGCAAGAGGCCGAGCGCGAGCAGCTCGTTCGCGAACTCGCCGAGGCCAACGCGCGCTTGGACGCACTCGTTCGCATCGTGTCCGGCGCGCTTAGGACGCTCGACCTCGAAGCGCTTCTGCGTCAGACGTTGCGCCTGCTGACCGAGGAGACGGGCGCCGATTCAGGCCTGTTGCTCGAGGCCGATGGCGATGGGCTGCTAGGCAAGATCGAGGTGAGCGCGACAGAGTACGGTGGCGCCGGAATGCGCCTCGGCCCTGGCGAGGGATTCGGTGGCCGCGTGGCTGCTGCTGGCACGCCGCTCTATGTGGCGGATGTCCAGGCGAGCGATTTCGCGATCGACATCCACGAGCAGTCGGGCTTCCGTTCGATGTTCGGCGTTCCGATGTACCTAGCTGGTGAACTGTACGGCGTGCTCGAGCTTGCGTGGCGCCGCGAGCGAAACGTCGAGCCCGCCGAGATGCATCTCGTGCAGGCGGCGGCCGAGCGAGTTATGCTCGCCGTGGCCAACGCAAAGCTCTTCAGCCGAGCCAAGCGCGCCGAGGCTCTCTCCGCCGCGCTCAATGACGTGAACTCGCTGGTGAACTCCTCGTTCGATCCGTCCACCACTATGGCGACGGCGCTTGAGGTCGGTGCGACCGCGCTTGAGGCCGACGTTGCCGTGCTCGCCGTGAACGAAGACGGCGCTTGGAGGGCGCAGTACGCGTACGGCGTAGACCTGCCGGCCGACCAATGGGCCTACGAGCACTGGACGGCGAGTGAACGGCGGCAACGCGTTTCCACACCCGTTCCGGGCTCCGACATGCATCAGTGGCTGGACCAGCGGCTCGGCGTCAAAGAGACAGTGACCGTCCGCCTCGACGTCCGCGGACGCCAAGTCGGGCTGCTCCTGTTCGGCCGACGCACCCACGAGCGGCCGTTCGGACGCATGTCCTGCGAGTACGCCGAGCGCTTCGCGAGCGCGATCGCCCTTGCGCTTTCCAACGCCGCCGAGTTCGAGAACGAACATCGCATTGCCGAGCGGCTGCAGGAGGCTTTGCTCACCATGCCGTCGTCGGTGCGGGGCCTCGAGTTCTCCCACTTGTACCGGTCGGCAACCGTGAGCACGCGTGTGGGCGGCGACTTCTACGACGTGTTCGAGCTGGCGTACGGACGCGTGGGGGTGGTCATCGGCGACGTGTCGGGCAAGGGACTTGAGGCGGCGGTGCTCACGTCGGTCATCAAAGACACCATCCGCGCTCTTGCCCACGACATCCCTTCGCCGGCCGAGGTGATGACGCGCGCGAACGTGGCGCTTGGCCGTGCGGCGAAGCTTCCCGAGTTCGCCAGCGTCTTCTTCGCCATCATCGACACGCGAACATCCTCGATGACGTACTGCTGCGCCGGGCATCCGCCGGCGGCGGTGCTGACCGCCGATGGCGGCGTCCAGCTGCTCGACTGCACTTCAGCGGTTATCGGCGCGATTGAGGATCTCGAGTACGTCGAGTGCACGATGCGCCTCGCCCCTGGCGAAATCGTCTTCCTGTACACCGACGGCGTGACCGAGGCTCGTCGTGAGGACGGGGTATTCTTCGGCGAGGAGCGGCTCATCCGCGAGCTTTGGACCACCGCGAGTGGTGAGATCGGCGAGGTCCCCATCCGCGTCTTCGACTCCGTCATGGAGTTCACCGGCGGGCGGCTGACCGATGACATCGCCCTGCTGGCGTTTCAGCTTGCCTAGTACCTGCGGGACGGCATGGCGCTGCGCCGCGCTGCGCTAGACTGAATCGGTAGTCCGCCGACAGGGGAGCTTTCGAGCATGACCGTATCGCGCCGAGCGACCGAGATTCGCCCGTTCGTCGTCATGGACGTCGTAGCCCGCGCCAAGGAGCTTGAGGCCGAAGGCCGCGACATCGTTCGCCTTGAGATCGGCGATCCCGACTTCCCGACGCCGGACGTCATCACGCGTGCCGCCGAGATCGCAATGGCCGAGGGCTCGACGCACTACACGCAGTCGTGTGGCCTGCCGGACCTGCGCGAGGCGCTCGCGGTTCGCTACGCCAGCCACTATGGCGTCACGGTGGACCCCGACAACATCGTGGTCACCCAGGGCACCTCACCGGCGATGCTGCTGCTCTTCGGAGCGCTTCTCGACCCCGGCGACGAGGTCATCATGCCCGACCCCTGCTATCCGGCGTACCCAAACTACGTGACGTTCCTCGGCGGAGTCTCCAAGCTCGTTCGCGTGCGTGCCGAGGACGGCTTCCGCTACCGCCCCGACGAAGTCCGTGCGGCGATCGGCCCGCGCACCAAGGCGATTATGATCAACTCGCCCGGCAATCCGACAGGAGCAGTCCTCGGCGACGAGGACCTCAAAGCACTGGCCGTCATCGCCGAGGAGACCGGCGTCTATATCGCCAGCGATGAGATCTATCACGGCTTGGACTTCTGCGGCCCCGACCGCACGATCATGTCCTACACCGACCGATGCTTCGTCCTCAACGGCTTCTCCAAGACGTACGCGATGACCGGCTGGCGCCTGGGCTACCTGATCGCTCCACCCGAGTACGTCCGTCCCGCCGAGAAGATCCAGCAGAACTTCTTCTTGGCGGCCAATGCCTTCGTGCAGCAGGCCGGCGTTGTGGCCCTCACTGAGGCGCAGGACGATGTTGCGCGCATGCGGGCGACGTACGACGAGCGCCGCCGTTTCCTTGCGCCAGCGCTCGAGTCGATCGGGCTGAAGATCGTCTCGCCACCGTGCGGCGCTTTTTATGTGTTCGCCGACGCGAGCCACTGGGAACCCGACTCGCTCAAACTGTGTTACCGGTTGCTCGAGGAGGCCGGCGTGGCATGCGCGCCCGGCATCGACTTTGGCCAAGGCGGGGAGGGCTTTCTCCGTTTCAGCTACGCCACATCCATGGAGCGTCTCGCCGAGGGAGTTCGTCGGTTGGGCGCTTGGGCTCTGGAGCAGGGGTTGGCGTAGCGGCGCGGAATACGGCAGGATGGAAAGTGCACGGCGTCACTCATGTCTGGCGGGCCGGCGCCGATACTTCTTCACAGGGGGACGAGCACGACGGGCACAAGGATTGCTTGGTGTGATACGGATCACACCACTACGAAGGGGATCACCCGCGTGGTAGACACTTGGAGCAAGGCCGATCTCCACATCCACTCCGACCACAGTGACGGGCTGGCGAGCATTCCGGAGATCATGGAGTACGTCGCTCATCGCACCGATATGAGCGTGATCGCGATCACCGACCACAACACTATCGAGGGCGCGCTTTTCGCGAAGTCCCTTTCTGAGCTCTACGACTTCGAGGTCGTTGTGGGCTCTGAGGTTTCATCGAGCGAGGGACACATCCTCGGGCTGTTTCTGACCGAGGACGTCGCCGCTGGCATGACACCCGCCGAGACCATTCGCGCAATCGAGGAGCAGGGCGGCATCGCGATCATCGCTCACCCGTTCTCGAACAAAGGCGTATTCGGCCCGCTCGGCAGGACTGTGTTCGCCGAGGCCGTTCAAGAGGGCGCGTTTCGGGCGCTCGAGGTGTACAACTCGCTCCCGTTCCTCGCGTGGGCCAATGGTGTCGCCGCGAAGCTCGCTGGCGGCCACGGTATTGCAACCACCGGGGGCAGCGACGCCCACGTGCTCGAAGCTGTCGGCAAGGGCTACACCGTCTTCCGCGGGACCTCCACCGAGGATCTTCGCCGCAGCATCGATGCGTGCGAGACGCGCGCCGAAGCTGGAAGAGGCGGTCTGTCGATGGCGATGCGCTACATGATGCGCTATCCGCAGATTCGTCGCATGCAGGCCTGGAACTGGGAGCGCTGCAAGGCGCACTAGGGGCGGGCAAGCTCCGGCGCTGCCGACACACCTGCGGCGTCCATCGCGTGTTCGACGCCCGCACGCAACTCCTCCACGAAGGCGGCGTCGTCGTGCCACGCGGGAAGCGTCACGATCGAGACCGTTTCGTCGACGCGCGCTTGGCGCACCGAGAGCTGCAGGTCGAGCAGCGTTGCGATCGAGTCCAGCGGGAAGCACGCAGGTGAGACCACGATGCGTCGGCATCCCAGCGCCGCAAGGTGCCTCACGGTGCCGGTGACTTCGGGCGTGCGCCAGTCGGCCCATGCCAGGCGCACACTCTGCTCCGGTACGCCACGCTCCAGGAGCAGCATCCTCACGTGATTGAGGAACGACGTCTCCTGCTCGTCGAACTCGCGGCGGTCCCGCGCGCGGTCTTCGGGCTGCCCTTGACCCACGAGCACGACACCGCTCGCAGCGGGATCGGCCACGAGCGCCATGATGCGCGTCGACACCAGCGCAGCGACCTTCTCGGAGCGCCACAGCGGGCCCGAGTAGGTCACGTTCACACCTAGATCTGATAGTCGCAGCGCGTCGACGGCTCGTTTGGCCAGATCGACCTCAAGCGACTCAGCAATCACGGCCTCGGCGACCACGATGGTGCGAAAGCCGCGCGAGACCTTCTCGGCGATGCGCGAAGCCAAGGCGCGCTCGCCTTCGCACCACGCCGATTCGACACGGCCGGGGCCTAGTCGCAACAGGCCTTCGACGCGCTCCGCAAGCGCGTCGAGCTGGCGCGCGGCTGGGCTGATGCCGCCAGCAGCGCGGTAGCGGGTCTTCTGTGCCATGAAGAGGAACGGCAGCACGCCGATAGAAGCCTTGAGCAGACCCTCGTCGGCCAAGCCCTCAAGCGCCACAGCTGTGGCGGTCGGGCTGTAATCCGGTGGCTCGACCTCGCCGAGGACGAGCACTGCCGCGCCGCCGGGATTCTCGGGCAGGCCGTCGCTGAGATGAACTGTCGCCTCGCGATCGTGTCGGACCAACCAGCCGAGTAGCGTGGAGACCAGTGCGTAGCCGCCGGCGATTCCCGCAAGGCCGAACACGAACGCGTAGATGATCGCGTCGAGGCGGTCGTAGGCGATAGTGACGCCGCCGAAGCCCCACGCGCACAGCAGGAAGCTCGCGAGCCCGGCCGCGGCGTATCCGCCTTCGTGGGAGCGGCGTGCAACGAGGATGCCGACGAATGAGGCGCCGGTGCCAACGGCACCGACGACCAAGGACAGCCATATGACTACGGTATTGGACACACAACCCCTCCGGTTGACGATTCTACTCGTAGGGGACAATCTGCGCAGAACGCGTTGACTGGAAATACCCCGCTGGGTATAATCGTGACCAATTTGGACATGATTTACTGAAGGAGCGAACTCATGAGCAACGCCATCGATGTGACGACCGCCACTTGGGATGCCGAGGTAGCGACTTCTGACGTGCCTGTGGTCGTTGACTTCTGGGCACCGTGGTGCGGGCCTTGCCGTATGGTCGGGCCTGAGATTGACAAGCTCTCCGAGCGCCTCGGCGCGGCGGTGAAGTTCGTAAAGGTCAACATCGACGACAACGGCGAGCTGGCGATGAAATACGGCGTCATGAGCATCCCGACGATTGCGAAGTTCGTCGGCGGAGAGCTTGCGGCGCAGGTCGTCGGCGCCCGTGGTGCCGATGCGCTCGCCAAGGAGCTCGGCATCGCCTGAGGTTGCGCCATAGGGTGGAGAACACGAAAGCCCCGGGAGACTCCGGGGCTTTCGGCTTGTAGGAGCGAGGGAGAAGCTACGGCATGCACGACGAGTATTTGAGGAAGACCTTTATGGCCTCATCGATGACCTCGTCGCGGGTGATCGCCGGATCGTCGTCGATCATGCAGTGCTTCATGGCATGCCCCACAACATGAAGGCCGACCTGGTTGAGCGCGGACTTGGCGGCCATGACCTGCGTGAGCACAGCGTCACAGTCCTGACCGGCTTCGATCATCGTCTGAAGGCCGCGAATCTGGCCCTCGAGACGGCGCAGTCGGTTGAGAATCTTCTTACGCTCGGACTCATCGGCGATCAAAGCCGGATTGGCGGCGGTATCAGCCATGGTTTAGCTCCAAGTTGAGTAGGTGCGCTATCCTTGATTATTAGCGGAACTATACCCCCTAGGGGTATTTGCGCGCAACGATTCGTCCTCTCGGCCGGGCGAGCCACTTCTCAGCGAAACCTGGAGCTGCCTTGCCCGTCGCACGCGACCTCCGTCCCACACAGCGCCGGCCCCTCCTGGGCTACGGGCTCGCGCTCCTGGCGGCCGCGTGCTGGGGCGCCGGTGGCCTGACGGCCAAGTGGCTGTTTACTGCGGCGTCAGCCGCCACGGCCTCCTGGCCGATACCTCCGCTCGGCATCTCCGTGGAGCCGACGGTGCTGGCTGGCGGAAGGGCGCTCTCGGCGTTCGTGATCCTGGCCGTCGCCCTTGCCGTCTTCCGTCGCCGAGACCTGAGCATCTCCGTCGGCGACGTGCCGTTCTTGGCGTTCTTTGGCGTCGCTGGACTGGCGATGGTTCACTTCACCTACTTCCAGACGATCTCGCTCACAAACGTAGCGACGGCGATTCTCTTGGAGTATCTGGCGCCCATTCTCGTGCTTATCGTGAGCGTGGCGTTCATGAAGCATCGGTTCACATGGTCGCTACCTGTGGGTGTCGCGTTGTCGGTGGCCGGGTGCGCTCTTGTGGTGGGCGCCTTCGGCGGCGGGGGTGTGATCGTGTCGCCCGCGGGTATCGCTTGGGGTTTGTCCTCGGCGGTGTTCTTCGCCACGTACTCGCTGCTAGGGACGGTGGCCTCAAGCCGCTACAGCCCGTACACGACGCTCGTGTGGGGGCTGGGTTTCGCGTCCCTGTTTTGGCTCGTCGTGCTGGGTCCTTGGCGCATCATCGGTCTGTTCGCCGATCCGAGGACCGCCGTCGCCGTTCTGTTCATGGCGGTCGTGAGCACGATCATCCCGTTCGCGGCATTCCTGATCGCGCTGGGTCATATCGCGCCGACCAACGCGACGGTCACGTCGACTGTGGAACCCGTCATCGCTGGCATTGGCGCATTTCTGCTGTTCGGTGAGTCGTTCTCGGCGATGCAAATGGTGGGCGGAGTAATGGTGATCGCCGCTATCGTCATCGTTCAGTTCTCCGACCGGTTGGGCGCCCCTCTGCCGCCGGGCGAGTGAGTTCACCGAAACTCCGCAGGTAGGCGCGGCGGAGAATGGGTGGACGGTGGTATACTTTTTGCATTGGCGGCCCAATTTTTGGGTTTGCGCATCTACGATGAGGGGAGGGTCGATGGAGCTCTCGCAGCGCCCGGAGTTGCGGCAGAAGGTCACGCTTTCCCCGCAGGTCTATCAGGGGCTCAACATCCTTGCGATGCCCATCGCCGACCTCCAGCAACTCATCGATGTCGAGATGCTCGAGAACCCGGTTCTTGAGGTCGACGAGAGCGAGTCCGAGCCGGTCGAGGGCGAAGAGGTCGACGAGCGCGATGACGAGCGTTCGTGGGACGAGTGGCTCGAGATGTACGAGGATCTCGACTCGATGGAGCCCACCGCGCCGCGCGATCCCAACGCCGAGAGCGCCAACACCGAGGACTTCGTAGGCGGCGTGCAAACCTTCGACGACTACCTGTTGCAGCAACTCGCGCTGCTCGACATCAGCGAGAACGTTGCCCGAGCAGGTCGTGCGATCATCGGCTCGCTGGACAACGACGGCTTCTTCACCAATACGCTCGAAGAGATGGCAGCTCTGGCCGAGGTAAGCCGCGAGGAGGCCGATGCGGGCCTTCATGCGGTCCAACAGCTCGACCCTCCGGGAGTCGGAGCCCGCGATCTGTCCGAGGCGCTTTGCCTGCAGATGGAGTCGCTCGGCATTGTCGAACCGCTCTTGCTTCGTATCGTCCGAGACCACCTCGATGACGTCGCTGCCAACCACTATCGCAAGGTGGCCCGCGCGCTGAAGGTCGACGAGGATGAGGTGCGGCGACTAGTCGAGGTTCTGCGGGCACTCAACCCCAGGCCGGCTGGCGCGTTCTCGCCGGGGCCGTCACCGGGCTACATCGTCCCGGACGTGACGCTGCGCCGGTTCGGCGACGAGTGGTTCATCACGCCCAACAACGAGGCGCTCCCCACGCTTCGCGTGTCCCCACGCTATCGCTCGATGCTGCGCAGCGGCTCGAGCGCCGACGACGAGACCAGGCGCTACCTGAAGGACAAGATCCGCTCGGCGGAGAGCTTCATCAAGAACGTGGACCGCCGCAAGGACACCGTCTCGCGGATCACGCAGATCATCATGGACGTGCAGGCCGACTTCTTCGAGGACGGCAAGGGCCCGCTGCGGCCGCTACGGCTTGAGGATGTTGCGGTCGAGATCGGGGTGCACCTGTCTACCGTCTCCCGTGGAGTGACGGGGAAGTATATGGCCACGCCCTATGGCCTCTACGAACTGAAGCACTTCTTCAGCGGCGGCTACCGAACCGCTCAAGGAATGGACGTCGCGGCCACAACGATCAAGCAGCGCCTGCGCGAGCTCGTGCGCGAGGAGGACCCCGCCAAGCCCGTCTCGGACCAGCGTCTCGCCGAGCTGTTGTGCGAAGAGGGCGTCACCGTGGCGCGCCGCACCGTCGCTAAGTACCGCGAGGAGCTCAACATCGAGCCGAGCTGGGCCAGGCGCCGCCGATGACGGCGGAGCACGCGGGCCTGCCTCGGCGCCCGCCGTCCGCTCCGATCGAGACAGACGACGCGCGCCGCCTTCGCCGTCGTCAAAGCCTGCGCACAATCGCGATTATCGCTGCGATGATCGCGTTCATCGCCGTGCTCGACTTGATGGGTGATGTGCGTCTCGGCAATATCGAGATGTACCTGATCTACCGTCGCCTCTACTACATCCCGATCATCTACGCCGCTTTCGTCTTTGGAAGACGCGGTGGGGTTCTCGCCGCTTTGGCCTCGGCGATTCCTTTCGCCGTGCACGCCCAGCTGCTCGCCGGCGCCCCGATCGCGCTCGGGCTCGAGAACTGGATCGAGGTCGTGTCTTTTCTGGTCGTGGGCATCCTGTTCGGCATGATGCGCGACATGGAGGAGAACAAAACGCAGGACCTGCGGCAGGTGTCGCTGCAACTCGAGGATGCGTACAAGAAGCTGGAGGAACGCGCCATCCAGCTCATCAACATCCAGGACTACACGCAGTCGATTCTGCGATCGATCACGTCCGGCGTGCTGACGGTGGGCCCCGACGGCTCGGTCGCGACGGCCAACCCAGCCGCCGAGCGAATGCTGGGAATGTCGGAGTTCGAGATGGTGCCCAAGCCCATCGGCTCGCTCTTCCGCTACGACGGCGGGATCTCGGCGGATGTCGCCAAGGTGCTCGCCGGGCGTCTGCCGCTCGCGCTGCGCGAGTCAACGCTGGTGACCGCCAACGGCGGCGAGGTGCACGTGCAGGCCTCAACGTCTCGCATGCGCGCGGTTGGCGGCACGGTGCTGGGCGCGGTCGTTACGCTCGAGGACGTCTCGGACATCAAGGCGCTTACCGACCAGCTCATCCGAGCCGATCGCCTCGCCGCGATGGGCGAGCTGACGGCCGGCGTGGCGCACGAGGTGCGAAACCCGCTCGGGGTCATCCGCGCGTCGGTACAGTTGCTCGAGGACGCGAAGGGGGACCCGTCGCGAACGCACGAGGCGGCCGAGGTCATCAAGCAGGAGATCGACCGGCTCGATCGCGTCATCAAGGCGCTGCTCGACTTCGGCCGACCCAGCAAACCCACTCTGGTTCATACCGACCTCAACGAGGTTCTGCAGGACATCGTCTTGTTCACGAACCGCTTCGCGAAGCAGTCCGACGTGCACATCGTCGAGAAGCTCGACTCGGAACTGCCCGCGGTCCACGGCGACCCCGACCAGCTCAAACAGGTGTTCCTGAACCTAGTCACCAACGCGGTACAGGCGATGGACAAGACCGGAGGAACCATCACGATCGAGACGCGGGGTGCAGGGGAGTACGTCGAAGTGTCCGTCTCGGACAACGGTCCCGGCATCGCCGCGGGCGACCTTCCCAAGGTGTTCGACCCGTTCTTCACGAAAAGAGCAGAGGGTACGGGGTTGGGTCTGACCATCGTTCACCGTATCATCGATGAGCATGAGGGACATATCGAGGTGGAGAGCGGGCCAGGGGGAACGGTCTTCAACGTAACGCTGCCCGCAGCGCTCGACGACTGAGAGGAATCCACGCATGAGCAAGAGAGTGCTCATCGTTGACGATGAGAAGAACATGCGGTGGGTTCTCGGCCAGGCGCTGTCCTCGGACGGCTTCGAGGTCGTAGAGGCCGTCGACGGAAACAGCGCGCTTGACTCCATCGCCGAGCAAGAGCCTGACGTCATGGTGCTCGACCACCGGATGCCCGCGCCCGACGGTATGGAAGTACTCCGCAAAGTACGCGCAAAGGGCATGTCGTTCCCGATCATCATGCTCACGGCGCACGGCAACGTCGCACTCGCCGTCGACGCGATGAAGGCCGGCGCGAGCGAGTACCTCACCAAGCCGTTCGACCTCGAGGAGCTCAAGCTCGCCATCGACAAGGCCCTGCAGTACTCGGGACTTGCCGCCGAGGTCGAGCGCCTTCGCGGGGAGCTCAATGCCGAGTACGACGTCCAGGGCATCGTCGCATCCGATCCCGGCATGATGGCCGTTCTCGAGACAGTCACCAAGGTCGCGCCCACGATGGCGACGGTCATGATCTACGGCGAGTCCGGCACGGGCAAGGAGCTCATCGCCCGGGCCGTACACAACCTCTCGGAGCGCGCCACCAAGCCGTTCGTGTCGGTCAGTGCCGGCGCACTTCCCGAGACGCTGCTGGAAAGCGAGCTGTTCGGCTACGAGAAGGGCGCCTTCACCGGCGCCGTGACTCCCAAGCCCGGCCGTTTCGAGATGGCCAACGGCGGGACGCTGTTCCTCGACGAGATCGGCGACATCTCGCCGGCAACTCAGGTCAAGCTGCTTCGCGTGCTGCAGGAGCGCCGCTTCGAGCGGCTCGGCGGCACGCGCAGCATCGAGGTCGACGTCCGAGTGGTCGCCGCCACCAACCAGGACCTGCAGCAGCTTATCGCCGATGGCACCTTCCGAGAGGATCTGTTCTATCGGCTCAACGTCGTTCCGGTGTCACTGCCGCCACTTCGCCAGCGAGCCGGTGACGTGCCGCTCCTGGTGGCCCACTTCCTCGAGAAGTTCAATGCTGGTGCCAAGCGCATGAGCCCGCAGGCGCTTGAGGCGCTGGTCAAGTACCCGTGGCCGGGCAACATCCGCGAGCTCGAGAACACCATCGAGCGCATCGTGATTCTTTCGCATGGCGACGAGATCGGCGTGCCCGATCTGCCGGCCGAGGTGCGCGCCGGAGTCTCGCCTGCCGACCGCCCCACGACGGGCTTCGCGCTGCCCGACGACGGCGTGGATCTCGAAGAGGTCGAGCTCGATCTAGTGCGTCAGGCGCTCGACCGGACCGGCGGCAGCGTTCCCAAGTCCGCCAAGCTCCTCGGGCTTACCGCCAAGACGCTCGAGGCTCGGATGCAGAGGCTCGGTCTGTAGGCGGATTCTCGCCGGCGCTCGCTGGCACACTCGTTGCAGCTTGGCGGCAAGGTAGGCCGCCCAATCTGGAGAGCTTGTGAGCCGCGTTTCCGCCAAGCGCATGCTCGTCCTTGCAGCCGCAGCTGTTGCGCTGGCGCTCCTTGTTGCACTGGGATTGGCTGCGTTGCGTGGGGGCGACTCGGCTGTGTCCCGGCTGTTGGGGCTCAGAACGCTGGAACTCGGGGTGCCGTTGGCGGCAGGTGCCGTCATCGGGCTCGGCGCCTGGGCGCTGCTCGACGATCCCGTCCCGGCACCGCAAGACGCTTCGTACGCGGAGATGGCGTGCCCCGTATGTGGCCGCGCGATCCTCGAGGACTGGCGACTGTGTCCGTACTGCGGCTCGTTTGTCGCCACCGCCGACCCACGCGCGCCCCGGCCGGCCAACGGGCGCTCGTAGGCTTGAGACGGGCCTGAGTGTGGCACAATCGCTTCATCGCCTTGCGGCATGGACGACCCCAGGAGGACCCAATGACCGAGGCTATCGCCCGACTCAAGACCACCGGAATGCACTGCAGCTCCTGCTCGATGCTGGTCGACCTGACCGTGGGCGATCTGCCGGGCGTTGTCTCGTCGAAGACGGATCACGCCTCCGGTGACACGCTCGTATCCTTCGACTCCGACGTGGTCGGCGTCGACGCCATCATCGACGCGATTCGCGAAGTCGGCTACGACGCCGAGCCGGTTGGCTAGCGCCGAAGCGCTCGGCACGTGTATACCCACAGGGGTATACTTCGCATAGTGTCCGTAGCCGTCTGAGGAGCCCGCTGGATGTCTGGCGCCGTCTCGTTCCCACTCGCGTTCGCCGCGGGGCTCATTTCGTTCCTGTCGCCTTGCGTCCTGCCGCTGCTGCCAGCGTACCTCTCGTTCATGACGGGACTTACCACGGCCGAACTCTCTGAGGGCGATCGGTCTACGGCTGCGGTGATGGTGCCTGCGCTCCTCTTCGTCTTGGGATTCTCCGTGATCTTCGTGGGGCTGGGCGCCTCAGCATCCCTGCTGGGCGCCTTGCTTTCACACTATCGGGACGTTCTCGAGAAGGTCGCCGGGATCGCCGTGATCCTGTTCGGCGTTCTCATGGTGGGGGTCGTGAAGATCCCATGGCTCTATGGGGAGGCACGCGCCGATCTCGCCAAGTCCCGTTCGTTTGGTCGTGGCGCTGCGTTCGTCATGGGTATGGCATTTGCCGCTGGTTGGACGCCGTGTGTCGGGCCGATACTCGCCTCCATCTTGGCGCTGGCCGGCTCAACGGGCAGCGCCGCACAGGGAGCGTTGCTGCTGCTCGCATACTCCGCGGGGCTCGCCGTGCCGTTCCTGCTTGTCGCGCTGCTCTTTGGGAGGGTTCGCCCGCTGCTCGCTTGGCTGAACCGCCACTCTCTCGTCGTCAACCGGGTAGCTGGTGCCGTGCTGATCGTTGTCGGAGCCCTCATCTTCTTCGGTCGGCTCGGCGTGCTGGCAAACTACCTCTCACGGGTACTTCCTTCCTGGGGCGTGTAGGGCTCCCGCCAAGGGCTGCCACGGCGCATGCAGTACCATCTACGCAGGTAGCAGGCGGTAGGTCTCCCAGCGACGGTGAAGGGCGGGACGCATGGCAGCGGAACGTCGCAAGACGACGGGGCTGGCGACGCGGATCGTTCGCGTGACGCTGCTCGTCGGAGTTGCGACAGTCCTGACCGCCAGCGTCGTCGCCATCAACAAGGCGTCGCAAAACGCCGCGCTTACAATCGAAATGCGCGATCGTGCCTCTCTCGAGTCTGTACAAGACGAGGTGCTGAGCCGGTTCACGTCCGTGCAGGGAGCGGCTTCGGCGGTTGCGCAGAACGTCGCAACCGTGAAGAGCACGTCCGCGCTTGATGCTCGTTTGCAGCCGATTTTCGACTCGTCGGCAGATGTGCTCAACGAGATCGTGGTCGCCAAGCCTGACGGCAGCATCATCACCGCCTTCCCCCCGTCGCGGGAGGCCGGCCCGCCCGTGGGCGGCAGTGCGTTTCGCGACGCGGTCGCTGGCTCGACGGGCTTTCGCCGCATACAGGCAAACGACGGCACCTGGTCGGTCTGGCTGACCCAGACTGCTCCCACGCCCAAGGGCGTCCCGGTGGTCATCATGATTCAAGCCGAGACCACCTTCCTCAAGCAGGCCGTGATCAAGGCGGCAGGCGGCACCAAACGCGAAGTGACCGTGCTCGAGGACGGCCGGCCGCTCGTCGGAAGTGACGCTGCCGACGCGACTGTCTTCGGCACAGCGAAATGGAACCCGACGTCGACCTCGGGCGGGCAGGTCTCAGCGACGACCGGAGCAGGGCACGCTGTGGTCGGATACTTCTCGGACATTCGCGGTATCGAGGGGATCGACTGGCGCATAGCGGTTCTCGAGCCCAGCACGCTCGTGGTGAGCGACACAATGCAAGACGTCGCGCCCACGATTCTCGTGCTCCTGATCGGCGGCCTGTTTGGCGTTTCGGCGGCGCTCCTTATCTCGAGGCGGCTCGTTCGCCCGCTCAAGCGTCTCGAAGATACTGCCTACCGTGCTGCGAACGGCTCCTACGTCAAACCGATCCCGGCTGACACTGACGACGAGATTGGCCAAGTGGCCGACGCGTTCAACGCCGTTGCGCTGCGCCTAAACGCCCTGCACGACCTTTCACAGCTTCTAGCGAGCGCCTCCCAGCTCGATCAGGTGCTCGACGGCATCCTCTCAGCAATGCGCCACATCGTTGGGCCAGGGGTGGCCGCGATCTATCTCATCGAGGATGAAGGGGAGTGGCTGGAGCCAGCCCGGGCTCGGGGCGTCGAGGTCGCAAGCGTGAGGCGCGTGCCCGCCAAGGGCGATGGGTGGCTCGCTCGGTCGCTACGTGACACCGAAGTGATCGTCCACTCCTCCGACATCCCCTCAATGAAGGCGAACCTACCGGGTCTCTCCGCCGATCAGACCGTTGCGCTCACGGCTCCTCTCGTCTCGGGGCACGAGGCGCTGGGCGTCATCGTCGTTCTGAGGCGGGTCAACGAGCCGGTCAGCGAGGCGGAGCGCGAGATGGTGCGGACGTTCTCGGCGCAGGCGGCAGTCGCCGTGCACAACTCACGGCTGTTCGAGGCCGAGACCGAGTCCCTGCGCGTCGCCGAGGTCTTGCGGACGGTTGCCGAGCGTCTCGTGCGCGAGGGTCCGCTCGTCGACGTGCTGGTCGACATCGAAGCCGTGGTCGACGATTTGTTCGCGACGCAGGGCGCCACGTTCGCGATCATCGACCGGGCCGAGCTCGGTCTACCGCCTACCGCCGATCGCGAGCGCGAGCGCAGGCTGCTCAACCTGGCGCGGCGCCTCTTGGGTGAGTCGACCCACGCCAAAGTGGTCCACTTTGGTGACGACGCCGAGGCCGATTCCGTCATGGACGAGCTGCGCGCGGGAGCGATCCTGCTGGCACCGGCCGGGGTCGAGACCGATCACGGAGCGTTCCTTGTCGTGCCGTTGTGGCGCACCCAGGTGGTTGGCCGCGACCTAGATCTGGCCGAGGCGGTCGCAAACGAGGTCGCGCTGGCGCTCGAGAACGCGTATCTGTACCAGCGCGCTCTGTCGCGCGCCGCCAACCTCGAGACTGTGTTTCGCATCAGTCAGGCGGTGGGCTCGTCGCTTCAGGTCAACGTGGTCCTCAACCGCGTGCTGGATGTCGTGCAGAAGATCCTCTCGGCGGATGCCGTGGCGCTGATGACGTACGACCCCCGCAAGCGGGCGATCGTGACGGCCATGGCGCGCGGTGCGATCCCGGCCGACTTCGTGATGCTTGAGGTCAGACCAGGCGAAGACGTTCCCGGCTACGTGTTCTCGACTGGCGAGCCGGCTGCGTTTCACGACTTGGACCCGTCCATGGAGGGCGTTGCGGGGGCTGCGGCGAGACAGAACCTGCGCTCGATGCTCGCCGTGCCGCTACTCGCGCGCGGACGTTCGATTGGCGTCCTGACGGTCTTTTCGGTCGACCCGGGCGCGTTCTCCGATGAGGACATGAACGTCCTGCAGACATTCGCGTCTCAGGCATCGCTGGCGCTCGACACCGCCCGTCTCTACAGCCACGAGCACGAGGTCGCGTCGATCTTGCAGCAAAGCATCCTGCCCGA
>JARLGT010000058.1 GCA_031292615.1 Coriobacteriia bacterium
CGGCCAGGCCGGCGCGATCCGTCAGGCCGACGAGGCCTACTACGATCGCATCGAGGCTATGGAGTTCGCGATCAAGCACGACGACGGCCGCAACCCCGAGGGCCTGCAAAACGCCGACGTCGTGCTGGTTGGCGTCTCGCGCACGAGCAAGACGCCGCTCTCGATCTACCTCGCATCCAAGGGTTTCTACGCCGCCAACATTCCTCTCGTGCGCGGGAGCGAGCCGCCCGAAGAGCTCTTCGAGGTCGACCCACGCCGCGTGTTCGGTTTAGTGAGCAGCACTCCCGTGCTGGCCGAGATTCGGACGAAGCGCATGGCTGAGCTCGGCACGTACGTGGCGCACTACGCCGATCGCGAGGATATCGACGCTGACCTCGCCGAGGCCCGCGCCATCATGCGGCGCATCGGCTGCATCGTCGTGCGCACCGACAATCGAGCCGTCGAAGAGACCGCGCAGGAGATCATTCGCTACCTGCGCGGCGGGCTTGAGACGCAGGACTGAAACATCGGTGTTTCATGCGCGTGTCAGTGCGCGCATCGTTCGGCTAGAATGCAAGCCAAGCTCTGTACCCGGCACTGAAGGAGATAGCCTTGTCGGCTGTGAAGCGCGTGTACGCTTTCGGAGGGGGAACTACCGAAGGCGACAAGTCCATGAAGTTCCAGCTCGGCGGCAAGGGCGCAAACCTTGCCGAGATGGCGAAGATGGGACTTCCGGTTCCGCCAGGATTTACGATCACCTGCCAGGCCTGCATGGAGTACTACAACGCCACGCCTCCGGCGCTCCCCGAAGGACTCGCCGAGGAGATTGCCGAGCACATCGCCGCCCTTGAGGCGAAGATGGGCAAGAAGATCGGCGACGACAACGATCCCCTGCTCGTCTCCGTGCGAAGCGGATCGCCATTCTCGATGCCCGGCATGATGGACACGGTCCTGAATCTCGGCTTGAACGACACGTCGATCCAGGGACTGATCCGTCAGACCGGCAACGAGCGTTTCGCCTGGGACAGCTACCGTCGCTTCATCCAGATGTTCTCCAAGGTGGTTCTCGACGCAGAGGGCGACCTGTTTGAGAACGCCATCAACAAGATGAAGCTCGACCGCGGCGTCAAAAGCGACACCGATCTGTCCGCCGAGGACCTCAAGGCGCTTGTCGCCGAGTTCAAGGCGATCGTCGCCCAGCATATCCCGGCCGATAAGTACCCGCAGCTCGTGGGCGCGGACGGCAAGGTCGCTTTCCCGATGGAGGTCGACAAGCAGCTGAGCCTGGCCATCGAGGCAGTCTTCTCGAGCTGGATGAACGACCGCGCGGTCTACTACCGCAAGATGGAGAAGATCGCCGACGATCTGGGCACCGCCGTCAACATTCAGACCATGGTGTTCGGCAACAAGGGCGACACTTCGGCCACGGGCGTGGGCTTCACGCGCAACCCGGCCGATGGCACCAAGGAGTACTACGGCGACTTCCTCACCAATGCGCAGGGCGAGGACGTCGTTGCCGGTATCCGCCTCACCGAGCCGATCTCGGACCTGAAGAAGGTCCCGGGCCTTGAAGAGGCTGGCCGCGAGCTGGACGAGGTCTTCGCCAAGCTCGAGGCCTCGTACCGCGACATGTGCGACATCGAGTTCACAATCGAGCAGGGCAAGCTGTGGATGCTGCAGACCCGCATCGGCAAGCGTACCGCCCGCGCCGCGCTCAAGGTCGCCATCGACATGGTCGCCGAGGGCATGATCCAGCGCGACGAGGCAGTCCAGCGCATCGACCCCTCGCAGCTCGACCAGCTCCTGCACCCGCAGTTCGACCAGAACGCCACCTACGACGTCGTGGCCAAGGGACTCAACGCGAGCCCGGGCGCTGCCGTTGGCGAGGTCGTGTTCTCCTCGGCGGATGCTGTGGCCGCAAAGGACGCGGGTCGCGCCTCGATCCTGGTACGCTGGGAGACCAACCCCGACGATCTTTCGGGCATGGACGCTGCCAAGGGCATCCTGACCTCGCACGGCGGCAAGACGAGCCATGCGGCCGTTGTTGCACGCGGCATGGGCAAGCCCTGCGTCTGCGGCGTTGAGAAGCTCGAGATCGACGCTGAGCGCAAGGTCGCTCGCATCAAGGGCACCAACATCGAGATGCACGAGGGTGACCTGATCTCGATCGACGGCACAACTGGCGTGCTTGTTTTGGGCGCCGTGACGCTCGTACAGCCGGAGGTCACCGGCGACTTCGACCAGATTCTGACGTGGGCCGACGAGTTCCGCACCATGGGAGTTCGCGCGAATGCCGACACGCCTGAGGACGCCGCGCTCGGCCGCAAGTTCGGTGCGAAGGGCATTGGCCTTTGCCGCACGGAGCACATGTTCTTGGGCGAGCGGAAGATGATCATCCAGAACTACGTGCTTGCCGACAACCAGGAGGACCGCGACGCCGAGCTTGCCAAGCTGCTCGACGTGCAGGTGGACGACTACCTCGGCATTCTCGAGGCGATGGACGGGCTGCCCGTCACGATTAGGCTTCTCGATCCGCCGCTGCACGAGTTCCTCGACAGCCCCCGCGAGCTGGAGATCGAGATCGTGCGCGCCGAGTGCGCTGGCGCGTCGGCCGAGTCGCTGGCTCCCAAGCGCAAGCTGCTCGCCGAGATCGATGCGACGGCCGAGGCCAACCCGATGCTGGGTCTGCGCGGTTGCCGCTTGGGCATCATGCATCCCGAGATCTACGCGATGCAGGTCCGTGCAATCGCTCGCGCCACCGCCGAGCTGAAGAAGCGTGGTCTGGACCCGAAGCCCGAGATCATGATTCCGCTCGTCTCGGTCGTTACCGAGCTTGAGGTGCTTCGCGCCGAGACTGAGGCCGTACTGGCCGAGGTCTCCGCGGCAACCGGCGTGACGCTCGACATCCCGATCGGCACGATGATCGAGTTGCCGCGTGCCGCCGTGACCGCTGATGAGATCGGCAAGGTCGCCGATTTCTTCAGCTTCGGAACCAACGACCTGACGCAGACGACGTTCGGCTTCTCGCGCGACGACATCGAGGCGAAGTTCCTTCCCAAGTACCTGGACCGCAAGATTCTGGCGCGCAACCCCTTCGAGACCGTCGATCCCGGCGTCGCCAAGATGGTCGAGATCGGCTGCAAGCTTGGCCGAGAGGCTAACCCAGGTATCAAGCTGGGGGTCTGTGGCGAGCATGGTGGGGACCCGGACTCGGTCAAGACGTTCTTCAAGATCGGACTGAACTACGTGTCGTGCTCACCATACCGAGTCCCACTTGCACGATTGGCGGCGGCGCAGGCCGCGCTCGACGAGAAGTCAGCCGGTTCGGACAACCGGTAGCGCGACACCCGGAGCCCGGTCGAATGCGACCGGGCTCCGTTAACATCAGGGGGAGTAGATGGTCCGCAGGGCTCAGCTACAGCGTCGGACGGGCTCGCCGCTCATCGGCGGCTACCTGACGCCGCATGGTCCCAATTGGTGGCTCATCATCTCGGTGCTCCTCTTGGTGGCGGTCGCCGTGGGTGCGACGGGATACTACTGGCTCCACTGGTTCAGGTAGACGCGGCGACTCCGACGGGTTGAGCCCGACTGCACGATTGGCTAGGGAAGGACGACGTGAGCGGTTCGCTCGAGATCAAGACTCGTGAGGCCCTTGAGGCCGACGAACGACGACGGCTGGCGCCCGGCGCGGCCTTTGCCGATGCCACGAAGGGGCGGGTCTCGGCGATTCCTTTGGACTTCTACCGCACCGAGTTCCAGCGCGACCGAGACCGCATCATCCATTGCAAGGCGTTTCGCCGCCTCTCTCACAAGACGCAGGTGTTCTTGGCGCCCGAGGGCGATCACTACCGCACTCGCCTGACGCACACCCTCGAGGTGTCGCAGATCGCCCGATCCATCGCCCGAGCTCTCGCACTCAACGAGGACCTTACCGAGGCGATCTCGCTCGGTCACGATTTGGGCCACACGCCCTTCGGCCACACCGGTGAGGACTCGCTCGACAAAGCGCTTGCAGCCCTCCACGCCGCCGACCCAACCTCCATGCCAGCGGGCTATCGCCACAACGTACAGTCGCTGCGCATCATCGACGAACTGGAGTACGAGGGCAAAGGCCTCAACCTCACGTGGGAGGTCCGCGACGGAATCGTCGGCCACACAGGTCCGGACGTGCCGGCGACGATGGAGGGCCGCATCGTGCGCATCGCCGACCGAATCGCCTACGTGAACCACGACATCGACGACGCAGTGCGCGCCGGCGTGCTATGCGACGACGAGTTGCCAGCCGCTCCACTCGAGGTTCTCGGCGCTTACCACGGCGCGCGAATCACGACCATGGTCAACGACATGATTGTCACCTCGGCACAGCGCGGTGAGATCGCAATGTCGGAGCCGGTTTGGGACGCGATGATGGAGCTGCGAGCCTTCCTCTTCAAGAACGTCTACTTCTCCGCCAGAGCCAAGGCCGAGGAGCCCAAGGCCAGCGCCGTAGTCAAATCGCTCTTCGAGCACTACCTCGCCAATCCCATGGAGCTGCCGCCGGACGAGCGACCGGCCGAGGCCGGCGGACTCGTGCAGGCCGTCGTCGACTATGTGGCTGGCATGACGGACCGCTTCGCGATTCGCGAGTACGAGCGCCTCTTCGTGCCCAAGAAGTGGCTCCTATAGCGCGAGCGTGCGCAGCGCTGGAGCTCTTAGGGAACGGGCATCCTCCAGTAGGGTAGAATCGTGCGACACCGCGTGCCGCTTGGCGCTCGGTGTTGTCGGCAACTACTGAAGCGAGAGGGGGTCGTGTGGGCCGCATATCCGACGAAGACGTGCGGCGTGTGCGTGACGCGACCGACCTCGTCTCGCTTGTGGGTGAGCGCGTTGTGCTCAAGCAGAAGGGTCGCCTGTTCTGGGGCAACTGCCCGTTTCATCAAGAGAAGACCCCCTCGTTCAAAATCGATCCCGCCACTCAGTTGTGGCACTGCTTTGGGTGTGGCCTGGGTGGGGACGCTTACGGCTTCGTCATGCGGACCGAGAGCGTGGATTTCGGCGAGTCGATACGCATCCTCGCCGATCGCGCGCATATAGAGATCGCCGAGGAGGCCGGGGGAGTGCCCCGCAGCTTCCGTGAACGACTTATCGCGGCCACCGAGGCGGCCGCGAACTTCTATCACGACAACCTCACGAAGTCGCCTGAGGCCGGCGCGGCGAAAGCGCGTGACTACCTCAAGAAGCGCGGGTTCGGCAGCGACGTTGCACGCAATTGGCGACTGGGATATGCACCGGGCCGGTCGGCACTGACTCGCCACCTGACCAAGGCCGGGTTCACCGCCGAGGAGATCGTGGGGGCCAACCTCGCGTTGAAGGCGGATAACGGGCAGCTCAAAGACCGCTTCTACGAGCGCATCATGTTTCCGATCACCGACCTACAGGGGCGCTACATCGCCTTTGGCGGACGCGTCGTGGGCACGGGCGAGCCGAAGTACCTCAACACGCAGGACACGCCGATCTTCCACAAGTCGGCCAATATGTATGGCATTGATCGCGCCAAGGCGCTCATCACATCGTCTGGCGCCGCGATCGTGGTCGAGGGCTACACCGACGTAATTGCGCTGCACGAGGCCGGAGTGGCCAACGCCGTGGCGACGCTGGGTACGGCCCTGACGCGCGAGCACGTTCGCTTGCTGTCGCGTTTCGCCAAGCGAGTCGTCTACCTGTTCGATGGCGACGCGGCCGGACTGCGCGCTGCAGATCGCGCCTCGGAGTTCATCGACAAGAGCATCACGCCCGAGGCCGGTCGAGAGCGCATAGAGCTATTCGTCGCGGTCATTCCGGGAGGGCAGGACCCGGCCGATCTCGTGACCTCGCAAGGCCCTGAGGCGCTGGCCGCGGCCGTGGACGACGCAGCGCCCTTGTTGCAGTTCTCGATCGATCGCCGCTTCGCTCGCTGGGACCTCGACCGGCCCGAGGAACGCTCACGCGCGCTGAAGGAGGCCGCCGAGGTTCTTGCGCCGATTAAGGACTCGCTTCTCGCCGACGACTACGCAACCTACATCGCAGACAAACTGTTCGCCGATGTTGCGACAGTCAAGCGTGCAATCGGCGCGGCCCGACCGTCCAACACGAGCCAGTCGCTCGACGACTCGCAGCCCGAGGCGCCTGCCGCTCCAATCGCCGACACGCCCCAAGTTCGTCTCGAGCGCGACCTGCTGGATCTGCTGGTTAGAACGCCGCGATTGCGGGCGAGGGCACGCTTCTTGCTTTCGGAGAACCTGCTGACGGAGCCGGTACATCGCGCCATTGCCGAGGGTATAGAGCGTGAAGGCGTCGAGGTTCCGGCAGACGAGCTGGCCGGCAGGCTGGAGGCGTCGCTTCCAGGAGTGGCGGCCGTGCTCTCCGGGGCTCAGCTCGGCGAAGTTGCCGATGCAGACGCTGATGCTGCGGAGCGCGACATGGTACGCAAACTCAAGGAGTTTGACCTTGAGCGGCGTATCGCTATAGGTAAGGCTCGACTCAAGCAGCCCGGTTCGTTCACGGACCCGGCTGAATACGACGACCTGTTCAAGAATGTGTCGGCGTTGCAGCGGGAGCTTGAAGAGTACCGCAGCGGCGTTCGCGATGTCGGATGAGAACCAGGAACGAGGACGAAACGCGTGCCGGAGAAGCCCAGTACCGCAAGCTCGACTGCCAAGACTGACGCCGCTGAAGTGCCGGTGGCTCGCAAGCCACGCGCCAAGGCGCCGGCCAGGACGACCGCCAAGGCGAAGTCCGAGGCCAAGAACGCGCCCGAGCTTGAGCTTGCCGAGGTCCGCACGCTCACCAAGATGGGCAAGTCCAAGGGCAACCTGACTGACGAAGAGATTCAGGGTGCTCTCTCGGACATCGATCTGACCGACGACCAGTTCGAGCGCGTCTACACACACTTCCGCGAGAGTGGTATCGAGGTCATAGATGAGATTGTGGCCGGTGACGTGTCACTGGAAGTAGTGGCGCGCGCCGACACTGCAGACCTACCCAGCGCCGCGGAGCTCGAGGACATCGAGGTTGACGCCGAGGTTGCCGCCGCTGAGGCCGTCACCATCGAGATTCCGAAGGTCGCTCCGGCGAAGACCGCCAAGAAGAAGCCGAAGAAGCGTGAGAACCTCAACGCCGTGGCGCCTTTGACCGGCGATCCGGTCCGCATGTACCTCAAAGAGATCGGCAAGGTGCCGCTGCTCACGGCGGCCCAGGAAGTCGACCTTGCGATGAAGATCGAGGCGGGCCTCGAGGCCGCCGCACGCATTGAGGACGCGGTTGGCTCCAGCCAGTCGCTCGACCGCGCCGAGAAACGGCGCCTGACTCGCATCGAGCAGGTCGGTCTGGACGCCAAGCAGCAGCTGGTCGAGGCCAACTTGCGCCTCGTCGTCTCCATCGCGAAGCGCTACGTCGGTCGCGGGATGCTGTTCCTGGACCTGATCCAAGAGGGTAACCTCGGCCTGATCCGTGCCGTGGAGAAGTTCGAGTACACCAAGGGCTTCAAGTTTTCCACCTACGCGACCTGGTGGATTCGCCAAGCGATCACCCGCGCTATCGCCGACCAGGCGCGCACGATTCGCATCCCGGTCCACATGGTCGAGACCATCAACAAGTTGATCCGCGTCCAGCGCCAGCTGCTTCAAGAACTCGGTCGCGAACCTACTCCGGAAGAGATCGGCGAGAAGATGGAGATGACAGCGGACCGCGTCCGCGAGATCCTCAAGATCTCGCAGGAGCCGGTTTCGCTCGAGACTCCAATCGGCGAGGAAGAGGACAGTCAGCTGGGCGACTTCATCGAGGACGGTGAGGCTGTCGTTCCGCCCGACGCTGCGAGCTTCTCGATGCTGCAGGAGCAGCTCTCCAAGGTCCTGGACGGCTTGGCCGAGCGCGAGCGCAAGGTCATCGAGCTGCGCTTTGGCTTGGTCGACGGCCACCCCCGAACGCTCGAGGAGGTCGGACGCGAGTTCGGCGTCACGCGCGAACGCATCCGCCAGATAGAGTCAAAGACGCTGTGCAAGCTGCGCCACCCCAGTCGCTCCAGCAAGCTCAAAGACTATCTGGAGTAGTGACTGGTGCGATTGCTCGAAAGGCCTCGCCTCGGCGCGGCCTTTCTCTTGGCGCGAACTTGAAGCGATGGGGGGCTGCTGACGCTGTCTCGCTGCCCCGAAAACGCAAGAAGGCCCCGCTTTCGCGAGGCCTTCTGTGTTCGTTGGCTCCCCGGGCAGGACTCGAACCTGC
Organism: Coriobacteriia bacterium; assembly: GCA_031292615.1. NCBI lineage: Bacteria > Bacillati > Actinomycetota > Coriobacteriia > Coriobacteriia bacterium. Next base: position 8,218 of record JARLGT010000058.1, read on the forward strand.
AACATTTCGGTTAACAGCCGAACGCTCTACCATTGAGCTACCGAGGAATGAGTCGTTCGCGACCAGGAGCGGGACGCAAGAAGGAAGTATACGAACGACCCGTCACCAATGCAACACTTTGGAGCCTTAGGTTCGCGTGGCTGCAACGCCCCGCCCAAGATCGCCGTCGGCGGCATGCGCTATCATCGTCGGGTGCGTTCGGGAGACCTCCCAACGGGCCCGTAGCTCAATGGCGGAGCAGGCGGCTCATAACCGCTTGGTTGCTGGTTCGAATCCATCCGGGCCCAC
>JARLGT010000059.1 GCA_031292615.1 Coriobacteriia bacterium
TCTTCGGTGGTGAGGATCCCGTGGCCCCGGCCAAGGTCCTTACGCAGTTTGCGAAGGAGCACAAGGCCCTCGAGCTCAAGGGTGGGCTCGTTGAGAACCAGGTCGTTGACGCCGATAGCGTCAGGGCCATCGCGACGCTTCCGTCTCGCGAGGAGCTCATCGCCAAGCTGCTCGGCACGATGCTCAACCCGATCGTTGGCTTCGCTCGCGTCCTCAACGGCCCGACCGAAGCGTTCGCCCGCACCGTGCAAGCGGTTGCGGATCAGAAGGCCGCCGCATAACCCGGCACTCGTCAGTAGAGAATCTGCTCCTCGGCGAGGCCGTGGTGCAGGAAGTGAACAAGAAGGAGTCCCAGCATGTCTGCTCTTACGAATGAAGAGATTCTCGAGGCTATCAAGGTAAAGCCGGCGCTTGAGCTGGCCGAGCTCGTCAAGATGATGGAGGAGACGTTCGGCGTCTCCGCCGCCGCTCCCGTTGCTGTCGCCGCCGCCGGTGGCGCCGCTGAGGCCGCTCCGGCCGAGGAGCAGACCGCGTTCGACGTCGTCCTCGAGAGCTTCGGCGACAACAAGATCGCCGTCATCAAGGTCGTCCGCGAGCTCACCGGTCTTGGCCTGAAAGAGGCCAAGGACGTCGTCGAGGGTGCCCCCAAGGCCGTCCTCGAGGGTGCCGCGAAGGAGAAGGCCGACGAGGCCGCCGACAAGCTCAAGGAAGCCGGCGCCACCGTCGCCGTCAAGTAAGTTCGCTCCACCTGTTTTCGACTCGGTGGTACCTGCACCCGCAGGGACCACCGATGCACGAAGGCCGGGGCCAAGCATGGTCCCGGCCTTTCGTGCCGCTTGTCAGGCCGATAGATAGTCGTTGACACCCTCAGGGGTGTTGACTATCCTGTATTTTTGCGACTATTGTCGGCAGCTTCCCACCCTCAGAAGGAGGAATCGCCTGGTGCCACGCGGAGAAGGTTCCCCCGTCGTCAGCGCCGATCGGCGCGAGCGCCGTAGCTTCGCCAAGATCCCTGAGGTTCTCGAAGTCCCAAACCTGATTGCGCTTCAGCGCGATAGCTTCAAGTGGTTTCTAGAGGACGGTTTGAGCGAGACGTTTCACGACATCTCGCCTATCGAGGACTTCACCGGAACGCTCGCAGTCGAGTTCGGTGCTCATGAGTTCGGCGACCCCAAGTACTCCGTAGAGGAGTGCAAGGAAAAGGACATGTCCTACCAGGCGCCCCTCTTCGTAGAGGTGCGTTTTATCAACAAAGAGACCGGTGAGATCAAGGAGCAGCAGGTCTTTATGGGCGACTTCCCGCTCATGACAGATCGCGGCACCTTCGTCATCAACGGCACCGAGCGTGTTGTGGTCTCGCAGCTCGTCCGTTCTCCCGGCGTGTACTACGCCGAGGAGCTCGATAAGACGAGCGACAAGATCATCTACACCGCGAAGGTCATCCCGGCGCGTGGCGCATGGCTCGAACTTGAGACCGACCGCCGCGACGTCGTTTCGGTGCGCGTTGACCGCAAGCGCAAGCAGCCGGCCACCGTGCTGCTCAAGGCGCTCGGCCTCGCCGAGACCCGCGAAGAGATCCTCGAGTTGTTCGGCAACTCCGAGGCTATTCAGCGCACCCTCGAGCGCGACTTCACCGAGACGCGCGAAGAGGCGCTCATCGAGATCTACAAGCGCTTGCGTCCGGGCGAGCCCCCCACGGTCGAGTCCGCTCGTGCGCTGCTCGACGGCTTGTTCTTCAATCCGCAGCGCTACGACCTGGCCAAGGTTGGCCGCTACAAGGTCAATAAGAAGCTGGGCCTGAGCCTTCCTGACGAGCAGTCCACGCTGACGCCGGAAGACATCAAGGCTGCCATCGCCTATCTCGTGCAACTCTGGGAAGGCACTGGCGACGCCCACGTCGACGACATCGACCACTTCGGCAATCGCCGCATCCGATCGGTAGGCGAGCTGATTCAGAACCAGTTCAGGATCGGTCTTGCTCGCATGGAGCGCGTCGTGCGCGAGCGCATGACGACCCAGGATGTCGACGAGATCACGCCGCAGTCGCTCATCAACATCAGGCCGATCGTCGCCTCCATCAAGGAGTTCTTCGGTTCGAGCCAGCTCTCGCAGTTCATGGACCAGACCAACCCGGTCGCCGGTCTTACCCACAAGCGTCGCCTGTCGGCGCTGGGACCTGGCGGTCTTTCGCGTGAGCGTGCGGGCTTCGAAGTCCGCGACGTGCACCCGAGCCACTACGGCCGCATGTGCCCGATCGAGACGCCTGAAGGTCCGAACATCGGCCTGATCGGCTCGCTCGCCACGTTCGCCCGCATCAACCCGTACGGCTTCATCGAGACCCCGTATCGCGCGGTCACGAAGGGCAAGGTCACCGACGAGATCTTCTACCTCACCGCTGATGAGGAAGAGAAGCATGTCATCGCCCAGGCTAACGAGCCGTTCGACCCGAAGACCGGCAAGTTCGCCAACCCGAAGGTCCTCTGCCGAGTCATGAGCTCGAGCGGCGACTTCGGCGAGCCGGAAGAAAAGCTGCCCCTCGAGGTCGGCTACATGGACGTTTCCCCGCGCCAGATGGTGTCGGTGGCGACGGCTCTCATTCCGTTCCTCGAGCACGACGACGCAAACCGTGCCCTCATGGGCTCGAACATGCAGCGTCAGGCTGTCCCGTTGCTCAAGCCCTCGGCACCGCTGGTTGGTACCGGCATGGAGCACCGCGCCGCCGTCGATACCGGTGAGATCATCACGGCTCGTCGTTCGGGCGTCGTGGAGAGCGTCGACGCGCTGACCATCTCGGTTCGCGCCGAGGATGGCTCGCTGGACGAGTATCACCTGCCTAAGTTCATGCGCAGCAACCAGGGCACCTGCATCAACCACAAGCCCATCGTCGTCGAAGGTGACGTCGTGATGGGTCCCAAGGGCGACCGTGCCGGCGACGTACTTGCCGACGGTCCCTCGACCGAGCAGGGCGAGCTTGCCCTCGGTCAGAACCTCCTCGTCGCGTTCATGCCGTGGGAGGGCTACAACTACGAGGACGCGATCATCCTTTCCGAGCGCATCGTGAAGGAAGACCTTCTCACCTCGGTGCACATCGAGGAGTACGAGGTCGAGGCTCGCGATACCAAGCTCGGACCGGAAGAGATCACCCGCGAGATTCCTAACGTCGGCGAAGACGTCCTGGCCAACCGCGACGATGACGGCATCATCCGTATCGGCGCCGAGGTCTTCCCAGGCGACGTTCTCGTCGGCAAAGTCACGCCGAAGGGCGAGACCGAGCTCACTGCCGAAGAGCGCCTCTTGCGCGCCATCTTCGGTGAGAAGGCTCGCGAGGTCCGCGACACGTCACTCAAGGTGCCGCACGGCGAACAGGGTCGCGTCATCGCAGTCCGCAAGTTCTCGCGCGACGCCGGCGACGATCTGTCCCCGGGCGTCAACGAGCTCGTGCGCGTGTACGTGGCTCAGAAGCGCAAGATCCAAGAGGGCGACAAGCTCGCCGGCCGTCACGGAAACAAGGGTGTCATCTCCAAGATCCTCCCAATCGAGGACATGCCCTTCCTGGCCGACGGCACGCCGGTGGACGTCATCCTCAACCCGCTCGGCGTCCCGTCGCGAATGAACATCGGGCAGCTGCTCGAGACGCATCTCGGCTGGGCAGCTGGTGTGGGTTGGAACGACGACCCCAAGGCCAAGACCGCGGCGCAGGGTCCGATGCCGGTTGCAACGCCGGTGTTCGACGGTGCCCGCGAGTCCGAGATCTCGGACGTCATCGAAGCCGCGAATAAGAACCTCGTGCTCAAGCATGCCGAGCGCTATGGCAAGAAGACCCTCGATGCGATCGTGCCGAGCCTGTCTCGTACCGGCAAGACCGTCCTGACGGACGGCCGTACCGGCGAGCCGTTCCGCGAGCCGATCACCGTGGGCCAGATCTACATCCTGAAGCTTTTGCACCTGGTCGACGACAAGATCCACGCTCGTTCGACCGGTCCGTACTCGCTCATCACCCAGCAGCCGCTCGGTGGTAAGGCGCAGTTCGGCGGTCAGCGTTTCGGCGAGATGGAAGTCTGGGCGCTCTACGCCTACGGCGCGGCCTACGTGCTACAGGAGATCCTCACGATCAAGTCCGACGACATCCTCGGCCGCGTCAAAGCATACGAGGCCATCGTCAAGGGCGAGAACATCCCCGAGCCGGGCATCCCTGAGAGCTTCAAGGTTCTCGTCAAGGAGATGCAGAGCCTCTGCCTCGACGTCGAGATTCTCGGCGAGAGCGGCGAGGAGATCGAGCTGCGCGAAGAGGATGAGGACATCTTCAAGACCGCCGAGGAGCTCGGCCTGAACTTGGGCGTCGAGGACGAGGGCTCGCCGGAGATCGACACGGTCGACGCGCTCGAGCAGCTCCTTGAGAGTGATGTGTCTGCACTGGATCTGGGCGGGCTTACCGAAGTCGCTGCAGATCTTCCGACGGACGAGGAGGAGTAACTAGTGCTCGACGTCGATGTAAACAATTTCGATCGACTCCGCATCGGGCTTGCAAGCTCGGAGCAGATTCGTCAGTGGTCACGCGGCGAGGTCAAGAAGCCCGAGACCATCAACTACCGCACGCTCAAGCCTGAGAAGGACGGACTCTTCTGCGAGAAGATCTTTGGCCCGACCAAGGACTGGGAGTGCTACTGCGGCAAGTACAAGCGCGTGCGCTTCAAGGGCATCGTGTGCGAGCGCTGCGGCGTCGAGGTAACTCGCGCCAAAGTACGTCGTGACCGTATGGGCCACATCGAGCTCGCCGCGCCCGTCAGCCACATCTGGTACTTCAAGGGCGTTCCGTCGCGCATGGGTTACCTGCTCGACATCGCCCCCAAGGACCTCGAGAAGGTTCTCTACTTCGCGTCGTCGATCATCACCTCGGTCAACGAGGAGGATCGCGAGGCCGATCTCGCCATGCTCAAGGATGAGCTGACGGCCGACCTCGAGCAGCTCGACGCCGAGATGAAGGAAGAGCTCGAAGAGGTTGGCACCGAGCGTGACCGCCTCATCGCGGTCGCTCGCGGCGAAGCCGATCCCGAAGAGGGCGACGACGCCGACGACGAGACGCCGGCCGAGGATCGCGTCAAGAAGATCAACAAGGACGCCGAGCGTGACATCAAGGACATCGAGGAGGAGTACGCCGATCGCAAGGCGCTCTTCCAGGAGGCCTTCGACACCTTCGTGAAGCTGTCGGTCAAGACGCTGATCAACGACGAGACGCTCTATCGCGAGATGAAGCTGCGCTTCGGCGACTACTTCCGCGGTGGCATGGGTGCTGAGGCCGTCAAGGACCTTCTGGCCCAGCTCGACCTCGAGGCTCTCTCGGACGAGCTTCGCGTCATGATTCGCGACGGCAAGGGTCAGAAGCGCCAGAAGGCCATCAAGCGTCTGAAGGTCGTCGATGCCCTGAACAAGAGCAACAACCGTCCTGAGTGGATGATCCTGGACGCCGTACCGGTGATTCCGCCGGACCTGCGCCCGATGGTCCAGCTCGACGGTGGCCGCTTCGCCACGTCTGACCTCAACGACCTATATCGTCGCGTCATCAACCGGAACAACCGCCTCAAGCGGCTTCTGGACCTCGGCGCGCCCGAGATCATCGTCAACAACGAGAAGCGCATGCTTCAAGAGGCCGTCGACGCACTGTTCGACAACGGCCGTCGTGGTCGCCCCGTTACGGGCCCCGGCAACCGTCCCCTGAAGTCCATCTCGGACATGCTCAAGGGCAAGCAGGGCCGCTTCCGCCAGAACCTGCTGGGCAAGCGAGTCGACTACTCTGGCCGTTCGGTCATCGTCGTTGGTCCGGAGCTTCGCTTGCACCAGTGCGGTCTTCCCAAGAAGATGGCTCTGGAGCTGTTCAAGCCGTTCGTCATGAAGCGCCTGGTCGACCTCGACCACGCGCAGAACATCAAGAGCGCCAAGCGTATGGTCGACCGCTCGCGCGACGTGGTGTGGGACGTCCTCGAAGAGGTCATCCGGGAGCACCCCGTCATGCTTAACCGCGCGCCTACGCTGCACCGACTGGGCATCCAGGCCTTCGAGCCGATTCTGGTCGAGGGCAAGGCCATCCGCATCCACCCGCTCGTCTGCACGGCGTTTAACGCCGACTTCGACGGCGACCAGATGGCCGTCCACCTGCCGCTCTCCACTGAGGCGCAGGCCGAGGCCCGCATCCTGATGCTTTCGGCCAACAACGTGAAGTCGCCGGCGCACGGTCGTCCGCTGACCACGCCGACGCAGGACATGGTTATCGGTCTGTACTACCTGACGGCCGATCGTCCGAGTACGCCCGAAAGGCCCATCGAGGGCGAAGGCCGTTCGTTCTACAGCGCCGAGGAAGCCATTCTGGCCTACGACTCGCGTAGCGGTCTGGACCTTCAGGCCCAGGTGCACATTCGCCTGCTCAACGATACGGTCGTAGAGCTTTCGCCGAACGTCTTCGAAGAGAAGAAGGCTGGCGAGCGCATCGAGACGACCGTTGGTCGCATTACGTTCAACCGCGGTCTGCCGGACGACTACCCCTTCATCAACCACGAGGTTGACAAGAAGGGCATCGGCCGCATCGTTGAGGATTGCTCCGTCAAGTACTCCACTACTCGTATGGCCATGATCCTGGACGAACTCAAGCGCCTCGGATTCCACTACGCCACGCGCGCCGGAGTCACGGTGTCGGTATACGACGCCATCATCCCCAAGGAGAAGCCCGCGATTCTTGCCGCGGCCGACGAACTCGTCGCCAAGGTCGAGACGCAGTACGAGGACGGCCTCATCACGCGCGACGAGCGTCACCGCCAGATCGTCGAGATCTGGACGCGCGCCAACGAGGACGTCGGCGAGGCGATGGGCAAGAGCTTCGACAAGTTCAACCCTATCTACATGATGGCGTACTCAGGCGCCCGAGGTAACATCAAGCAGATCCGCCAGCTGGCTGGTATGCGAGGCCTCATGGCGAACCCGAAGGGCGACATCATCGACCGCCCGATCAAGGCGAACTTCCGCGAAGGCCTCACCGTTCTCGAGTACTTCATCTCGACGCACGGTGCCCGCAAGGGTCTCGCCGACACCGCGCTGCGTACGGCCGACTCGGGCTACTTGACCCGCCGCCTGGTCGACGTTGCTCAGGACGTCATCGTCCGCGAGCTGGACTGTGGTACCGACGAAGGCGTCGCATTCGCACTGGTCAAGGACGACGGCAACACCGACCACAACCTTGTTGGTCGCTGCCTGCTCGAGCCCGCGGTCAGCGCCGAGACGGGCGAGATCGTTTTGGAGGCCGGCGAGTACATCAGCTCCGACGCTGAGCTCGACGAGCTGCGCGAAAAGGGCGTCACGACCATCGTCGGTCGTACAGTCATGACCTGCCACGCAAAGCACGGTATCTGCCAGGCGTGCTACGGCTGGGATCTTGCCAGCAGCCGCCCCGTCGACATCGGCACCGCCGTGGGCATCATCGCCGCCCAGTCGATCGGCGAGCCTGGTACCCAGCTGACCATGCGTACGTTCCACACCGGTGGCGTCGCGGGTGAGGACATCACCCACGGCCTCCCGCGTGTCACGGAACTCTTCGAGGCCCGCAAGCCGAAGGGCCAGGCAGTCCTTGCCGAGGCCGCAGGCAAGCTGACCGTCACGAACGAGGACAAGACGCGCACGCTGACCATCACCGACGACGAAGGCGCCGAGAAGGTCTATACGGTTTCTCGCCGCGCCACGCTTCTCGCCGGTACCGTCGATGGCGCAACCGTTGAGCTCGGCCAGCAGCTCACCAAGGGTTCGGTGAACCCCCACGACCTGCTGCACCTCAAGGGCCCGAACGAGACGCTTCGCTACATCGTCGAGCAGGTACAGGACGTGTACCGTTCGCAGGGCGTCGACATCAACGACAAGCACATCGAAGTCATCAGCCGTCAGATGCTTCGCAAGGTCTCGGTCATGGAGCCTGGTGACACCGACTGGCTGCCTGGTCAGCTTGCCGACCGCCTCGTGTTCGCCGAGTCCAACGCGGCAGCCATCGCTTCAGGTGGCGAGCCCGCGAATGGCTCGCCCACGCTGCTGGGTATCACGAAGGCCTCGCTGGCCACGGACAGCTACCTGTCTGCTGCGTCCTTCCAGGAGACGACGCGCGTGCTAACCGACGCCGCTATCGCCGGCAAGGAAGACCACGTGCTCGGCCTGAAGGAGAACGTCATCATCGGTAAGCTCATCCCGGCAGCTACCGGCATGAAGCGCTACCGCAACGTGAAGCTCACCTACAAGGGCCAGCACATCGAGGCCGAGACGCCCGCCGAGGGTCCGCTGCCCGACTGGGCGCCCGAGGAGCTCAAGGAGATCGAAGCCTTGCTGCCGGTAGCACCGGAGCCGACTTCGCTGTCCGAGGCTGACTTCGAGAGCGCGTTCGCCGATCTGGATCTGGAAGAGGGCGACATCGACGTCTCTGCCTTCACGGGTATGACGTTCGACCCCAACGCCGAACTTCCGTCCGCCGAGGACGAGACCGTGATCGAGGAGATCGAGATGTCTCCGGCCGAGGAGCTTTCCGCTCTGACGCTGACCGACGTTGGCGTGTCGACCCGCTGGGTCAATAAGTTCGCCGAGGCCGGCATCGAGACCGTCGCTGACCTGCGCGGCAAGAGCGAAGACGACCTGCTGAGCCTGCCGGGCGTGGGGCAGAAGGCGGTTGAAGAGTTGAAGGAAGGCCTCGAGGCCAACGGCCTGGCGGTTCTCTCCTAGCGAGTGCTAGCAACGAGGCGCCCCCACCGAGCTTCTGGTGGGGGCGCCTATGTGTCTCGGCAGGGGGCTGAAACAGTAGATACGCCCGGACGCGTTGTGTTTGACACGCATCGGACGGATGTGTAGAGTGCCACCTTGTGACTTCATGCTTGGGAGATTAGCGCGAGGGCGCGTCGGCCCAAGAGGACGAGCACGATACGTTTAACGAAGGAGTGTAGCGTTGCCTACAATCAACCAGCTGGTCCGCAAGGGCCGCAAGCAGGCAGTCGAGAAGAGCAAGACGCCGGCTCTCAAGGGGAACCCGCAGAAGCGTGGTGTGTGTACCCGCGTGTACACCACCACCCCCAAGAAGCCGAACTCGGCGCTGCGTAAGGTCGCCCGCGTTCGTCTGACCAACGGTATGGAGGTCACCGCCTACATCCCGGGCATCGGCCACAACCTGCAGGAGCACAGCATCGTGCTCGTGCGTGGCGGCCGTGTTAAGGACCTCCCGGGTGTTCGCTACAAGATCATCCGTGCCGCGCTCGACTGCGCAGCAGTGAACAATCGCGCTCAGGCGCGCTCGCGCTACGGCGCCAAGAAGCCCAAGAAATAGCACTTGGATCAAGCTGACGGCCGAGACCGCCGCGGCTTATCCAGAGATTCAACCTGAGGGTAGAGGAGAACAGGTATGCCCAGGCGCGCAGCTGCTGTCAGGCGTGAAATCGCCCCCGACAGCGTTTACAACAACAGGCTCGTCACGCAGCTGATCAACAAGATCCTGCTGGACGGCAAGAAGTCGACCGCCGAGAACATCGTCTACGGCGCCTTCGACATCATCGAGCAGAAGACCGCCGCCGATCCGCTGGCCACCTTTAAGAAGGCCATGGACAACGTCCGTCCGACGCTTGAGGTTCGCCCGAAGCGTGTCGGTGGCGCGACGTACCAGGTCCCGGTCGAGGTCAACTCTCGCCGTTCGACCACGCTCGCCATCCGTTGGGTCGTCACCTTCTCGCGCAAGCGTCGTGAGAAGACGATGGCTGAGCGCCTTGCCGGCGAGATCATGGACGCCGCAAACGGAACCGGCTCCTCGGTCAAGCGCCGTGAGGACCTGTTCAAGATGGCCGAGTCCAACCGTGCCTTCTCGCACTACCGCTGGTAACACTGCTCTTATCCCGCTGACGAGATAGAGGTCACGAGCTTCATGGCTACTCAGCAGTACTCACTTCCTATGACCCGCAACATCGGGATCATGGCTCACATCGACGCCGGTAAGACCACGACGACCGAGCGCGTCCTGTATTACACAGGCAAGACGCACAAGATCGGCGAGGTCCATGACGGTGCTGCCACTATGGACTGGATGGTCCAGGAGCAGGAGCGCGGCATCACGATCACGTCTGCTGCGACGACTGCGTTCTGGCGCGACCATCGCATCCAGATCATCGACACGCCTGGCCACGTCGACTTCACGGTCGAGGTCGAGCGTTCGTTGCGCGTTCTGGACGGCGCCGTCATGGTTCTGTGCGCCGTCGGTGGCGTCGAGCCGCAGTCCGAGACGGTCTGGCGACAGGCTGACACCTACGGTGTCCCGCGTATCGCCTACATCAACAAGATGGACCGCTCGGGCGCCGACTTCTACAACGTCATCGACATGATGAAGACACGTCTCGGCACTCGTGCCGTGCCGATTCAGCTCCCAATCGGCGCCGAGGACACGTTCCACGGCATCATTGACCTCATCGAGATGCACGCCATCTTCTTCAACGAGGACGACAAGGGCATCAACCCCACCGAAGGTCCGATCCCCGCCGAGCTCGTCGAAGAGGCCGAGATGTACCGCCACGACATGATCGAGGCGGCCTCGGAGTCTGACGACGCGCTGATGATGAAGTTCCTCGAAGAAGAGGAGATCACGGCTGACGAGATCAAGGCCGCAATTCGCGCCGCCTGTATCGGCAACACGATGACTCCGGTCGTCTGCGGCGCCTCGTTCAAGAACAAGGGCGTACAGCCGCTTCTCGACGCGGTCGTCGACTTCCTTCCGTCGCCGCTCGACATCCCAGCCATGAGGGGTACCGACCTCAAGACCGATCTCGAGGTCGCTCGTCCCGCCGACGTCAAGGCGCCGTTTGCGGCCCTTGCGTTCAAGGTCATGACCGACCCGTTCGTCGGCAAGCTCACCTACTTCCGCGTCTACTCCGGCCAGCTTGATTCGGGTTCGTACGTGCTGAACTCGACCAAGGGCCACAAGGAGCGCATCGGTCGTCTGTTGCAGATGCACGCGAACCACCGCGAGGACATCGACGTGGCTCGTGCCGGCGACATCGTCGCTGCCGTCGGCCTCAAGAACACCACCACAGGTGACACGCTCAGCTCCGAGGACGCTCCGGTGCTCCTCGAGTCGATGGTGTTCCCGGATCCGGTCATCGACATCGCGATCGAGCCGAAGACCAAGGCCGAGCAGGACAAGCTCGGCGGCGCGCTCGCCAAGCTCGCCGAGGAAGACCCGACCTTCCGCGTGCGCACCGACACCGACACCGGCCAGACGATCATCGCCGGGATGGGCGAGCTCCACCTCGAGGTCATCGTCGACCGCCTGCTGCGCGAGTTCAAGGTCGAGGCCAACGTCGGCAAGCCGCAGGTCGCTTACCGCGAGACTGCTGGCCGCGAGACCAATCACGTCGACATGAAGTTCGCTCGCCAGTCCGGTGGTCGCGGCCAGTACGGCCACGTCGTCATCAACCTGCTCCCGCAGGAGCCGGGTGCTGGTTACGTCTTCGAGAACAAGACCACCGGTGGATCCATCCCCAAGGAGTACATCCCGTCGGTCGACAAGGGCATCCAGGAGTCGCTAGGCTCTGGCGTTCTGGCCGGCTTCCCGGTCGTCGACATCAAGGTTCAGCTCATCGACGGCAGCTACCACGAGGTCGACTCCTCGGAGATGGCGTTCAAGATCGCCGGTTCGATGGCGATCAAGGAGGCCCTGCGCAAGAGTTCGCCGGTGCTCCTCGAGCCGATGATGGCCGTCGAGGTCGTCACCCCCGAGGACTTCATGGGCGACGTCATCGGCGACCTGAACCGTCGTCGTGGCCACATGGAGAGCATGGAGCCCCGCGGCAACGCACAGGTAGTGCGCGCCAAGGTGCCGCTGTCCGAGATGTTCGGTTACTCCACCGACCTTCGCAGCAAGACACAAGGTCGAGCGGTATACAGCATGCAGTTCAAGGCGTACGAGCAGGTACCGAAGTCGGTAGCTGAAGAGATCGTAAGCAAGTCCGGCGGAAACGCTTAATCCAGGCACTCGACGGAATCCCGCGCCGAAACGGCTCCGGGACCCGCACTTACGGAGGGTAGAGAGTTGGCGAACCAGAAGATCAGGATCCGCCTCAAGGGCTACGACCACGAGATTGTGGATCAGTCCACGAAGCTGATCGTGGAAACCGCTCAGAAGACGGGCGCTAAGGTATCGGGACCCATCCCGCTGCCGACCGACCGTAGCCTGTACTGCGTGATCCGCTCGCCGCACGTGAACAAGGACAGCCGCGAGCAGTTCGAGATGAAGACGCACAAGCGCCTCATCGACATTCTCGAGCCCACGCCCAAGACCGTCGACTCGCTCATGCGACTCGACCTTCCGGCCGGCGTCGACATCGAGATCAAGCTCTAAGTTCTGGTAGAATCGTCGGTCGCTGCCCGAAAGGGTTCGTCGGCGCACAAGGCGCGGTCCGCTGGGGATGCGATGCGAGGGCATCACACAGGTCCCATGACCGCACGAGGTAAGGACGTAACAGATGGTCACCACGATACTTGGCCGAAAGCTGGGCATGACCCAGGTCTGGAGTGAAGATGACAAGCTTCTGCCTGTCACCGTCATCGAGGCTGGCCCCTGCGTCGTCACGCAGGTAAAGACCGAGAAGCGCGACGGCTATCGTGCCGTGCAGATCGGATTTGGCGACGCCAAGAAGGTCAACAAGCCGATGCAGGGCCACTTCGACAAGGCTCGCGTTGAGGCCAAGAAGTACCTGACCGAGATCCGTCTCGGCGAGGGCGACAACTTCAAGGTTGGCGAGAAGATCACGGTGGACGCGCTGGCTGACGTCAAGGCGGTTCACGTGACTGGCACAAGCAAGGGTAAGGGCTTTGCCGGCGTCATGAAGCGTCACAACTTCAAGGGTGGTCCCGGTGGACACGGTTCGCACTTCCACCGCGCACCTGGTTCGGTCGGTCAGTGCGCCACGCCTTCGCGCGTGTTCAAGGGCCTGAAGCTCCCGGGGCACATGGGCTCCGAGACCGTCACGGTCAAGAACCTCGAGGTCGTCAAGATCGACTCCGAGCAGAACCTGCTTATCGTCAAGGGTGCCGTCCCCGGTGGTAAGGGCGCTCTACTTACCATCCGCATGGCGTAGCGGACACCGAAGGAGACACTGAGATGCCCAAGATTGATATCAAAGACACTGCCGGCAAGAAGGTCGGTAGCACCGACCTCGCCGACGGCGTCTTCGGCATAGAGCCGAACACGTTCGCAGTACATCAGGTGGTGCGCAGCCAGCAGGCCGCGCGTCGCGCCGGTACGCACAACACGCTGACTCGCGGCAAGGTCTCTGGCGGCGGCAAGAAGCCGTGGCGCCAGAAGGGTACGGGCCGCGCCCGTCAGGGCTCGACCCGCTCCCCGCAGTGGGCAGGCGGCGGCGTGGTCTTCGGACCGCATCCCCGCAGCTACGGCTTCAAGGTTCAGAACAAGGTCGTCAAACTCGCGATGCGCTCGGCTCTCTCGGCCAAGCTCGCGGACGAGGCGCTGTACGTTGTCGACGGATTCTCGTTCGAGACTCCCTCGGCCAAGCAGGCTGCCGAGATCCTCAAGACGCTCGGCATCACCGGTCGCGTGACCATCGTCGTTCCCGACGACGACATCAACGCGATGCTCTCGTTCCGCAATCTCGCCAAGGTGCGCGTGATCGCGGCTTCCGAGGCCAACACGTACGACCTGGTTGACAACACCGCCGTGCTGTTCGCCAAGCCGGCTCTTACGTGGCTTGAGGGGGTGCTGTCCTAATGTACGATCCTCGCGACATCATCCTGCGCCCGGTCATCTCGGAGAAGTCCTACGACATGATCGAGCACAACCGCTACACCTTCGAGGTGGCCAAGACCGCCACGAAGCCCCAGATCGCTGACGCAGTCTCCGAGATCTTCGGTGTGACCGTGACCAGCGTTAACACCATGAACGTGAAAGGCAAGCCGCGCCGTGTGCGGGTTGCCAAGGGTAAGACGCGCGACTGGAAGAAGGCCATTGTCGCTCTCAAAGAGGGCGATTCGATCGAGTTCTTCCAGGCCCACTAGTAAGGGTCTCGCACAACGAGGCTGACGGGTGTCGGCACGCGGCTCGCTATGGAGCCGCCCGGCACCGTGGTAGTCCGGAGTCGTAGTCGCTCGGCGGGTATGGAGCCCACCAGTCCCAGGCGACAAGCGGCAATCGGACGGAAGGAGATGAGATGGGACTCAAGCAGTACAAGCCGACCTCCCCTGGTCGCCGTTTCCAGACGGTGTCCGACTTCGCGGAGATCACCAGCACAACTCCGGAGAAGTCACTCCTGGAGCCGCTGCCCCAGAAGGGTGGCCGCAACAACAACGGGCGCATCACTACGCGTCACCAGGGCGGCGGCCACAAGCGTCGCTACCGCGTTATCGACTTCAAGCGCACCAAGGACGGCGTGCCGGCCAAGGTCGCGACGATCGAGTACGACCCGAACCGCTCGGCGCGCATCGCTCTGTTGCACTACGCCGACGGCGAGAAGCGCTACATCCTGGCACCGAAGGGCCTCACGGTTGGCGACAAGATCACCAGCGGTCCTGGCTCGGATATCCGCCCCGGCAACACGCTGGCGCTGTCCGATATTCCCGTCGGTACCGTCGTGCACGCCGTTGAGCTCCAGCCCGGCCGTGGTGCGGCTCTGGCTCGCTCGGCGGGAACGTCCATCCAGCTGATGGGCAAGGAGTCCGACTACGCGATCCTGCGTATGCCGTCCTCCGAGATGCGTCGCGTACTGGTTACCTGCCGAGCCACCATCGGTGAGGTCGGCAACTCGGATCACGGCAACATCAAGATCGGCAAGGCCGGTCGTGCTCGCTGGATGGGCAAGCGCCCGACCGTGCGTGGTACGGCCATGAACCCGGTCGACCACCCGCATGGTGGTGGCGAGGGCAAGAACAAGTCCGCCGGTCGTCACCCGGTTACTCCGTGGGGCGTTCCGACCAAGGGCCATCGCACGCGTAGCAAGAAGAACGCGTCGAGCCGCCTCATCATCCGTCGCCGCAAGAAGTAGTAGGGAGCTGATACGACAGTGAGCAGAAGCCTGAAGAAGGGCCCGTTCGTGCAGCCTCGACTCCTCGAGCGCATTCACACGATGAACGAGGCCGGCGAGAAGAAGGTCATCAAGACCTGGTCGCGCAGCTCGACCATCTTCCCGGAGATGGTCGGTCACACGATCGGCGTTCACGACGGCCGCAAGCATGTCCCGGTGTACGTGACCGAGTCGATGGTTGGCCACAAGCTCGGCGAGTTCTCGCCGACGCGCACGTTCCGCGGTCACAAGGCCTCGGACAAGAAAGCCAAGAGGTAGAGCACATGGAAGCGAAGGCAGTTGCACGCTACGTGCGGGTAGCCCCGCGCAAGGCCCGACTGGTGGTCGATCTCATCCGCGGCAAGTCCATCGATGACGCCCGCGCGATCCTGAGGTTCTCGCCTCGCGCTGCGGCAGAAGTCGTCGAGAAGGTGCTGAACAGTGCCGTGGCTAACGCCGAGCGCAACCTGCACCTGAAGTCGGATGACCTGATAGTCGGCTCGACGTTCGTAGACGAGGGTCCGACCCTCAAGCGCATTCAGCCCCGCGCCATGGGCCGTGCGTTCCGGATTAACAAGCGTACGAGCCACATCACGGTGGTCGTCACTCAGCGAGAGGGGGCGTAGGAGCCGCATGGGACAGAAAGTAATGCCGATCGGCCTGCGTCTGGGTATCACGGAGAACTGGCGCTCGCGCTGGTACGCCGGTAAGGATTACCCGCAGGTACTGGCGAACGATCTGAAGATCCGCGCGTTTCTCGGCAAGCGCCTCAAGCGCGCTGCGCTGAGCAAGATCACCATCGAGCGCAAGGGTGACAAGACCGTCGTCGAGCTCTGGACGGCCCGCCCGGGCATCGTCATCGGCAAGAAGGGCGCCGAGGTCGACGTTCTGCGCAAGGAGCTCGAGAAGATCACCGGCGGCTCGGTTGCCGTCAACATCATCGAGATCAAGCGCCCCGAGCTTGACGCCGTTCTGATCGCTCAGAGCGTCGCCGAGCAGCTCGAAGGCCGCGTCGCGTTCCGTCGCGCTATGCGCAAGGCGGTTGCCTCGGCGGTCAAGAGCGGTGCCCTCGGTATCAGGATTCAGTGCTCCGGTCGCCTCGGCGGCGCGGAGATGGGTCGCCGCGAGTGGTATCGCGAGGGCCGCGTTCCGCTGCACACACTGCGAGCCAAGATCGACTACGGCACCGCCACCGCCCGCACGACCATGGGCGCCATCGGCGTCAAGGTGTGGGTCTATCACGGTGAAGTTCTACCCGGTCAGGAACCCCCGCAGCCCGCACTCGAAGGCGCTCGCTCGGGTCGTCCCCGCCGTGAAGGGAGATAGCACAGATGCTTTTGCCGAAGCGCGTTAAGCACCGCAAGGTGCAGCGTGGCTCCCGCAAGGGATCTGCGAAGGGCGGAACCAAGGTCACTTTCGGCGAGTACGGGCTCAAGGCACTCGAGCCGGCGTGGATTACCAACCGCCAGATCGAAGCCGCTCGTATCGCAATGACTCGTTACATGAAGCGTGGCGGTAAGGTCTGGATCGACATCTTCCCGGACAAGCCCATCACGCAGAAGCCGGCCGAGACCCGCATGGGTTCCGGCAAGGGTAATCCCGAGAAGTGGGTCGCGGTCGTCAAGCCCGGCCGCATCATGTTCGAGATTGCCGGTGTGCCGGAGGACGTGGCCAAAGAGGCCATGCGTCTCGCGGCCCACAAGTTGCCCATCAAGACCAAGTTCGTGACCCGTGCCGAGTCCGGCGGGGAGGCGTAGATGAAGAACACAGAAATCAGAGAGTTCGAAGACACGGACCTTTTGCAGAAGCTGAAGGACGCCCGTGCCGAGCTGTTCAACCTGCGTTTCCAGCTTGCCACCGGCCAGCTGGACAACA
>JARLGT010000060.1 GCA_031292615.1 Coriobacteriia bacterium
ACGCACCGAACGTTAACACGAGCGTCGGGACCCGCTTTTCCCCCGCGGTTCCACTGCGGGATTCCTCCACCCAGTCAAGTCGATTCTCTTGACCGCGGTCAAAGAACTCCTGCTGCTCCAGGCGTAGCGTGCTATTTGTGCCTGCCAGCTGCTGGAACTCTCAGCGCACGACGGGCACCGATACGCGTGAAGTTCTCGTAAATGGAATGCCTGGAAGGAGCACTACATGTCGATGTTCTGCAACCAGTGCGAGCAGACCGCCCACGGGACGGGCTGCGATAAGGTCGGCGTCTGCGGTAAGTCCCCCGAGGTCGCCGCGGTGCAAGATCTCCTCGTCAACGTCGTGCGCGGCCTTGCTGTCGTTGCCGTGGACGCCGAGGCACGCGGCGTGGACGTCTCGGCGGAAGGCGCGTTTGCCAACGACGCGCTATTCACCACTCTGACTAATGTCGACTTCGATCCCGAGACCATCGCGGTCAAGATCGATCAGGGTGTGGCGCTTCGTGAGGCCCTCAAGGCTCGCGTCCGTGCCGCTGGCGGCATCGGCGAGTACGCCGAGCCACTCACCAACCTCGCTGTCGCCGACACCCTTGCTGGCAAGGTGGCCCAAGGCGCCGAGTTCGGCTCGCCATGGGATACCCAGCGCGACGTCGACGTGCAGTCGCTCCAGGAGATCACCCTGTACGGCCTGAAGGGCATTGGCGCTTACGAGCACCACGCGCGGCAGCTCGGCGTGACCGACAACGCCATCTACACGTACGTCTTCAAGGCGCTGGCTTCGACCTTCAACAAGGACCTCGGCGTCAATGAGTGGGTTGCACTGGCGCTCGAGTGCGGCGCGAGCAACCTGCGCACAATGGAGATTCTCGACGAGGCCAACACGGGCACCTACGGTCACCCCGAGCCGACTCAGGTTCCGCTTGGTCAGCGCAAGGGCAAGGCGATCCTGATCTCCGGGCACGACCTTGCAGACCTCAAGGCGCTGCTCGAGCAGACCGCCGGCACGGGCATCGACGTCTACACCCACGGCGAGATGCTGCCGGGCCACGCCTACCCCGAGCTCAAGAAGTACGACAACCTCGCGGGCCACTTCGGCACCGCCTGGCAGAACCAGCGCAAGGAGTTCACCGAGTTCCCGGGCGCCGTCCTCATGACCACCAACTGCCTGATGATCCCGCACGATGAGTACAAGGCACGCATCTTCACGAGCGGCCCCGTGCAGTTCCCCGGCGTACCGCACGTCGAGCGATCGGACTTCTCGGCGGTCATCGAGAAGGCGCAGAGCGAGGCTGGGTTCGAGTGGGATACCAATGCAGGCGAGGTCACGGTCGGCTTCGGCCGCAACACCGTGATGTCGGTGGCTCCGACCGTTGTCGAGGCCGTCAAGAGCGGTGCGATCCGCCACTTCTTCTTGGTCGGCGGCTGCGACGGCGCCAAGCCGGGCCGCAACTACTACTCCGAGTTCGTCGAGGAGACGCCCGCCGACACAATCGTGCTGACGCTGGCATGCGGCAAGTTCCGCTTCTTCGACAAGGACCTCGGCACCATCGGCGGCCTGCCGCGCCTCATGGATGTCGGGCAGTGCAACGACGCCTACTCGGCGATCAAGATCGCTGTCGCGCTTGCCGAGGCGTTCGACTGCGGCGTCAACGATCTGCCGCTGTCGATGATTCTGTCCTGGTACGAGCAGAAGGCGGTGGCCATCCTCCTGTCGCTGCTGCACCTCGGCATCACCGGCATTCGCCTCGGGCCCAGCCTGCCTGCGTTCATCTCACCCAACGTGCTCAACGTGCTCGTCGAGAACTTCGACATCAAGCCGATTGCTGCCTCGCCGCGCGAGGACCTCGAAGCCATCCTCGGCAAGTAACTCGCAAAGAAGGAATGCATGATGACCGAATCCACCAACACAATCGCCGAGGAGTTCGCCGAGGGCGACGAACTCGAATGCGCGCCGAAGAAACCTCTGTGGTGGCGAATTCTCAAAGGGACGCTCATCGCCGTGGGCGCTCTGATCGCGGTGCTGATCGTCGTGGGCATCTTGCTGTGGAACTTCGGTGGTATGTCGGGGTCGGTCCATCCCGAGCTGCTGACGCAGTACAGCCAAATGGTTGCCGCCGGTCAGGAGCCGCCGATTCAAGCACGGTTCGTGATCGGGATTCCGGGTTGTCAGTGCCACAGCACAGATCCAGTGCTCACGGCCCAGCACACTCGCCGGCACATGAACGAGTGCGGCTCGTGCCACAGCACGAATCCGGCCCACATGGAGCCGGGGGTGCTGTAGGCGGTCTAGAGCTGCCAGCCCCTCGAGGAGCTTCGAGATCGCACGTGTTCGCGAGGCCGCCTACTCCGGTGGGCGGCCTCGCTGCGCGCTTGCCCGCGCGCCCCAGGGCCGGCGCTACCTGGTCGGGTCGCTCACTGCCGCGAGGAAGAGGGTCGCTCCGGAGGTGTTGTCGACGATGGCCATCAGGTACGGTCGGTCGACCGTCATCGAGAACGGGTTGCGGGGCGCAATGGCGGTCGCACCCGCGACTCCGAGCGACACGGCCGCAGCCTCGGTGCCCTGCTCGTCAACTCGCAGGTAGGTGCGGTGAACGACACGGTCGAGCCAAGCTGGCTTCACGGCGGTCATCCCCGAGAGATCCGCCGAGTCGGCCGAGAACACGTCGGGCATCCCCAAGCGCTTGAGCGTACCAGCGAGCTCGGCGCCCCATGTCGTCTCGACCCTCGGGAGGCGCAGCGTGCCGTCACCCGTCTCCATGCTGCGACCGAGCCCGGCGAAGCTGCTCGCATCGAGGGAACCCACGAGGCCTGCAAGCGAGCTCGTCTTACTGGGCAAGACGACGATCATCGAGACGTCACTGTCCTTGTACGGAAGGCGAATGGCCTCGTAGTCGGCGGTCTTTGTGTGCTCGAACGAGTCGTGGACCTGCATCAGCTTCGCCTTGATGGTCGAGCCTCCGGCCAGGTGGAAGTCCGCGTCTTGGGTCCCGGCCTTGTCGAACGGCGTCTCCCACATGTCGAGGAAGTACGTCGCGTTGAGCAGCACCGACGCGGTGTAGGGCGGGAGCGGCGAGTCGAGGATCGTCGGAATCTTGCCGCCCGTGTTCTTGGCCACCCATGTGTTGATCTCATCCATCGCCGAGCGGGAGCCGAGGTCGACCGAGCGTGCCTCGGCGCCGAAGTACTTGCGATCCGTGTCGATGAACGACTGCTCTATGGGTACCTTTTGGCCGGTCCACAGCGAGTTGGCGATTGCGAGCTTGCCCTTCTCGCTCTGGCCGAGCCGCACGAGCAGGTCGGCGTAGGACTGCTGGGCGGTGGACGGATCGAGGTCGGACGTGTGAAGGACGCGGCGCATCTGCGCTGCCGACGTGCCGCGCGCGCCGGTCTGAAGCATCGAGAGCATCACGTGCAAAGACAACGGGGAGATAACCACACTGCCGCCGGACGTGGGTGACGCCTCGGTTGCTCGCAGGAGGTCGAAGCCGAAGTCGTTGATCGCGCTCGCGAGGTCAGCGTTAGGCGCCGCGCTCGCGTGACCCGCGGTGGGCGGGCTCGCCAGGACCTCGGTCGCGCCGTCGACGCCACGCCGCGCGAAGAAGCCGACGCCCGCCCATGCCACTGCTGCGAGCGCAACCAGTGCTGCCAACACCATCAGTGCGAGTGCCCAGCGTCTCAT
This sequence comes from Coriobacteriia bacterium, assembly GCA_031292615.1. NCBI lineage: Bacteria > Bacillati > Actinomycetota > Coriobacteriia > Coriobacteriia bacterium. The sequence goes on from JARLGT010000060.1 coordinate 3,680, forward strand.
GTCGATCCCCCGTTACGGCCGGTTCCGCAGTCCACTCAACCTATGACGCCGCCAAACCGCCGCCGGTTCGCGGCTACTTCTCGGGATCGCGAATCGCCGCCAGGAACAGAATGGCGCCCGACCCCTACTCGGCGAGTATGTGCACGGGAGTGTGCCAGCTCGGTGAATCGGCCGTGGATTACTTGCGACTCTCCCGCGCGCGCCACCGGCGCGTTACGATGTACCGCGGTGGTGTACAGGGGTGTCGCCACCGCGTTCTCGCGCCCACGCAGCTTTCGGAGGACTACTTATGGCCGAGACCATGCAGCATCTTTCAGCGCTCGCCGACGAGATTGGCCCGAGGCCCGCTACCAGCGACGCCGAGAGTCGCGCCGCCTCATACATCGAGTCGGTGTTCGTCGCCCGCGGCCTTGAGCCGGAGATCCAGGAGTTCGACGCGCCTAGGACGTACTCGTGGGCGTTCGTGATCTACCACCTGCTGAGCATCGCCGCTGCGGTCTGCGCTGGGACCTGGTTGCTCGACGGCAAGCTCGTTTGGCCGATGGTGGCGGTCTCGGCGCTGGTCGCCTTCGTCTTGTGGTTCGACCTGGACACGCGCTGGGGTCTGAGTCGCATCATGCCCAAGGGTCCGAGCCAAAACGTCATCGCTCGGCACCTGCCCAAGCAGCGCCGCGGCGAGAAGCTCAAGCGAATCGTCATCGTCGCCCACTACGACAGCGCGCGCTCCTCGCTTGCGTTCTCGCCGGGCATGGTCGGGCAGTTCCCGCTGACGTTTGGCCTGATGAAGGCTTCGACATTCGCGATTCCGGTCGTGCTGTTGGTCTCGGCGCTACCGCTCCCAGGGCCCACGGCAATCCACACATACCTCTGGTGGCTCGCGTTGGCGTTCGGCGCGTACCTGCTCATTCCGCTCTTCATCAACGTGCAGCGCGAGATCGGCATGCCCTTCGTCGACGGCGCCAACGACAACGCATCTGGCGTCACGGCCATGCTCGGCGTCTTGCACAATCTCGTCTCCGAGCCGGACCCCAATCGCTTCGCCACCTCGCAGTTCAACCCGATTCGTCGAGGCCCTGAGGCCGCCGCCGAGATGGGTGTCGTTCCCGAGGGTTCGCTGCTCAACTACACGCCGGTTGGAGGTCGCGACGCAGCCACCGAGCTGCCCGAGGACTTCGAGTGGGTCGACCCCGAGAAGCAGGCCGACCGCGAGCCCTCGGGCGGGCAAGGCAGCTTCCTGGAGTTCGGGACGATCGAGTTCGGCGCCGTCGGCGAAGGCTCGCGCGAGTCGCGCGACCGCCTGGCCGAGCGTTCCGGCGAGCGCCCCAGCGAGCGCCCGGTAGAGCGTCCTCGCGAGCGCGCCACACGCGCGGAGACGCCCGCGCGCTCGGTCGAGCGCGACCGGACGCCGGTACCCGAGCGTACGCCCGCGCCGGGCCCCGACCGCCCATTCGAGCGCATGCGTCGCGAGCGCAGCGACCACGACGAGTTCGCGGCCGCGCTCTCCGGCGACGAAGAGCCGCTTCCCGGCGAGAGTGGGTCCGAGAGCGCCGCGCCATCGATCGAGGCAGGCGAGCCAGCGGCGCGCCCAAAGCGCAAGGGCGGGCTTCTCGGCGGGTTGGGGCGCCGCGCCAAGAAGGAAGACGACGCTGGAGTGAAGGACTGGCTCGGCGTCGACGACGGGTTCGACGCGCGCAAGGCCGGTTCCGAGATCGGCTCGTGGGACAACTTCGGCAACGATGATGACGACGACGGCATCGGCTGGAAGGGCGGCTGGGCCGGCGACGATCCCATCGGCGACGACGAGTTCGCCGCCAACGAGGCAGCGCGCATCCGCCGACGAGTCACCGAAAGCAACGACCGCGAGCTGACCGAGAAGGAGGTCTGGTTCGTGGCGACGGGCGCCGAGGAGGTCGGGACCGCCGGCATGGAGGCGTTCCTGGCAGCCTACGGCGACGACATCGGCGACGCGCTCATCATCAACATCGACAACGTCGGTGCCGGGCAACTCTCCTGGGTGACTTCAGAGGGCATGGCTCGTCGCTATCGCGCCAACCAACGTCTCATCGGCCTTGCAAAGCGCGTCTCTCGCGAGCAGGAGATCCTGGTCAAGCCGCGCGCCTACCACGGGCTTTCGACCGACGCGACAGCGGCACTCGCTCGGGGCTTCAAGGCGATGACGCTCATGGGCTTCGACCACAACGGCGTTCCAGTCAACTGGCACTGGGCATCCGACACGTCGGCCAACATCGAGCCGGAGATGATCGAGCGAGTGACCGAGCTGGTCACAGGGATGATTCGGCAGGCGTAGCGCTGCGGGCGGCCTTACGAACGACGAACTAGAGCGGCTGCCCGGGGAGATCCTCGGCGGCCGCTTCGTCGTCTGCGGCCGCCTCTTCATCGCCGTCCAGCGCCTCGCCTTCGTCATCCTCGGCGTCCCACTCGAAGGGCTCCTCGGCGGCAGGCTGGGTGCGGCGCCACGCGAACGACGAGGCGTAGAACGACAGCACCGTTCCACCGCCGACCAGGACCGCCGAGACCCAGAAGACCGGAAGCATCATGGGCGACTTTTGCAGCGCGACGACCACGATCGCGAAGATGATGAAGCCGAGGTGCAGAAGGCCGCTGCCCGCCTTGGTCAGGCGTCCCTCTGTCAGGTACGTGGGTCCGCGCACGCCAGCAACGGTCATCACTACGACAGCGAGTTGAATCGCCGCCGAGAGCAGCAGGTAGATAGCGAGTCCTTCGCCTATGTCGCGCAGGAGCAGGCCGGCCAGCGCGCCGACAGCCACCATCGCCACCGAGACCCACAGCAGAACCTGGCGCGCGAAGAGTCGCTTGGGGACGCACAGCCCCATGACCACAACGAGTCCCACGATCAGCGGTACCGCGATGCCGTTCATGGTGGCGACGTAGCTGGTGTAGCCGGGGCCCGTCTGCCAGTCGGGGATGGAGCGGATCGCCCACCAGACCACGAGCGCGCCGATGAACGACTGCACGCCAAGCAAGGCGAGCAGCGCAACGGTGACCACGGTCAGGGTGAAGTCCCACGTGCGCTGCCGGATGTCGTCGATGGCCGCGATCACGCCACGCCTCCCCGGAGGGTGGTGGCCAGGCTAGCGAGCGCGTGAGCCGCGGGCGCAAGCGCGTAACTGTGCGCTCCCGGAATCACGTACTCGGCGACGTACGTCAGAACCAGCACGACGAACGAGATGATCGAGAGCGCCGCGACGGCTCGCCACATGTGCTCTCGGCGAAGGTAGAGCCGGGAGTGTAGGTACGCGGTGTAGAGCAGCCACATCATGATCGCCATGTTCACGTTGCCCGACCACCACCATGCCTCACCGGTCCACGCCGAGAGCGCCCAGGGGAAGCCCAACAGCATGCCAACGGTCAGCGCAAGGTAGCCCATGCGCGCCCATCCGTACGCTGTGGTTTCGAACGACGAGTGGCGCTTGAAGACCATCTGCAGCGTGGCGATGAACGACAGCACGAACGCGGCGTAGCTGAAGAACAGCAGCGGTGGATGGATCCACATGAACCAGGCGTTGTAGAAGAACTGCCGAGCCGCCTCCATGCCCTGGAACGCTTGGTCGGCGGCTACACCTCCCTGAGTCATCGCCTGCAAGTAGCCGGCGTACTGCCCGAGGAAGCTCGGCAGCGGATCGGTGAACGGCTTGCCAAACAGCACCGCTGCGGCGGCTAGAGCTGCGACGGCCAGCATCGCGCCGGCCATCAACTCGCGGCGCTGCCTGCGCATCAGCAGCGCGAGAATCGCGACCATGAGCGCCCACATGTAGAGCCGCTCGCCCTCGACCCACAGCGAAACGGCGATGTGCCCGGTAGGCTGCCCGGTCGAGGGATCGACGACCACCGCCATCTGGTAGAGGCGCACGTGGAACCAGATGAGCACCATCTCGCCGCCCGCGAGCAGCGCCGTCATCGCGCCCAGCGCCCAAGTGCGCCACTCCTCGGTCTGGGGGACTAGTGCGACGAGCGCCAGCGCAAACGCGGCGATCGCGATGATGAGCTGCAGCGGTCCGCCGATTGCGGTGAGCCTGTCGAGCAGCGGCTGGATGCCTTGAGTGGCGTTCAGAGAATTCATGGGTCCCAGTATAGAGGCTTGCCCCGCCGAGGGATCGACGTCTCAGCGTTCGCCCAGCGGCGTTGTCCGCTCGGCGGGCGATTTGCCGCCCCTGCCTGCGCGGACGTAAACTCATCGGGCGCGCTCGACCCCTGCGAGCATGCGACAGCTTCTTCCCCGGCGCCACCGGAGGCAGAGTGACCCCAAGCCGGCTACGGAAGCGCATCGCCAGAGCCCTCATGGTCTCTTGGCGAGAGCAACCGACCCGCTACGACATCGAAGCGCTGCAAGACAACGTTCGCCGAGTCGGACTCGTTATTCGACTGCGGTGGGCGCTGCTTGTCGTACTCGTGACGTACTCGGCGTTCGGGGGGTTGGCCTACGCGTCGCGTTTGGGCCCCGGGGAGTTGTGGAGTCGGATGTTCATCCCGGGCATCGCCCTGGGGTTCGTGGTTCTCTACAACGCCTTTTACCAGCTCACGTATAAGCGTCTTGGCAACATTTCACCGCTCAACCACCTGCAGCTAGCCTTCGACGCAATCGTCGTGACGGTGCTCGTCTACTACTCGGGTGGCATCAACTCGTGGTTCTGGTCGATGTACTCGCTCTTCATCCTCGAGGCCGCCTTCATCTTGCCCCGTCGCCGAGATGCGTGGGGCGTCATGGCGCTTTGCACGCTGCTGCTCGGCATGGTCGGGGTGCTTGAGGCGACTCACGTGCTCCCGCACATCGGGATGCCGTTCGAGACCGTCTCGCAGTACGGCGATCCCGTCTACTTCGCCGTCCGATATGGCTGGCAGGTCGCAGTGCTCGCCGGTACCGCCGCGGTCTCGACGCAACTGGTTGGGGCGATGAAGCCCCGCTCCTCGAGCGGGCAGCTCGCCGTTCTCGACGAAGCCACTGGGCTGTACTCCCGCGCCTACTTCCTGCGTGCATTCGCCGCCGAGGTCTCGCGTGCTGGCCGAGACGAGCGCGCGCTGCACGTTCTGCTCATCGACCTGGACCACTTCGGCGACTTCAACCGCCGCTTCGGCATCGAAGTTGGTGACCGCCTTCTCGCAACCATCGCCGAGACCATCACGCGCGTCGTCGGGGAGGCCGGCGACGTGCTGGCCACCACGAACCTGGCTGCGCGCTTCGGCGGCGAGGAGTTCGTGGTGCTGTTCGCCGAGGACGCCGAGGTCGCTGGCTCGCCGCAGCTCACCGACGCGCTCGGTCTAGCCGAGCGACTGCGCGACGCGATTACCAGGGCACGAGTCGAGGGTGCCGGCGTCACCGTCTCGATCGGCGTCGCGTCCTTCCCTGACGACGGCTCCTCGGCAGACGACCTGCTCGACGCGGCCGACTCTGCGCTGGCGATCGCGATCGAGGCTGGTGGCGATCGGGTGGCTCAGGCCGCCGCGGTGACTCGCGACGAGAGCCCGCACACGCCGGAGCAGCGCCATATCGACTCGCTGGAGGTCTAGCATGCGCGCCATCACGGCGCTCGTCGCAGGTCTTATGCTCGCGCTGATGGTGATCGGCCTGGCGCTGATTCCGATGTTGCACCCCACTTTCACCAAGGTCCTGGCCCAGCGCTATTCGGAGACATCGCAGGCGGGCCTCACGCAAGCTCAGATGCTTCACAACGCCGAGCTGGTCCGCGAGTTCGTTGCCGACGGCGACATCAACGTTCTGCCCGCCACGGTCGGTTCGCGACCGGGCTTTGACGAGGCGGCCGTTTCGCACCTGCGCGATGTGCGACGTGTGCTGTCGGGCGCCCGCACGTTCACGGGGATCATCGCCGCATTGGTTGTGATCTGGCTTGGCGTTGAGACGTCGCGTAAGCGCTTCCACACGATTGCATGGGCCCTGATGGCCGCCGCAGGGTTCTGTCTGCTCTTCGTCGTGCTCGGAGCGCTTGCCGGCACCATGAACTTCGACGCGCTGTTCACGTGGTTCCACGGCTTGTTCTTTGCGGCAGGGACGTGGGAGTTCCCGTACGATTCGCTGCTGATCCAGCTCTTCCCAGAGGGCTTTTGGATCGCCGCCGGGGTGACCTGGGCCACCATCGTCGCCATCGTCGGGGTCCTTCTGGGTGTCGCCGGCTTGATGATTCGCAACGCTGAGTTGCGTGCTTCGAGCACCAAGGTGAATGGGTAGAACGTGAACGGTGCGTGACAACGCGCCGGGATTCTGTAGACTTGCTTCGGGGCGAGCAACCTCGCCTCGGGGGAGCACGGTGGGAGACGATCGAACCGGCAGGCCTCAAATGAGGCTCGAAAGCCGACAAACCGATCGCACTAGGACAGAGAGAGGAGCACGCGCGTATGGCTGCCAAGGAAGGCTACTGCGTCAAGTGCAAGGCCAAGAAGGACATCGTGGATCCGCAGGACATCACCATGAAGAACGGTCGCCCGGCGACCCAGGGCACCTGCCCTGACTGCGGCACCAAGATCTTCAAGATCGGCAAGTCCTAGATCTTTCGCGCTGACCTTTACGAAACGCCGTTGGGACCTAACCGTTCCGACGGCGTTTCGAGTTTCTTGTCACGCTTGCGCTCGGCGCCACATCCGTGATCTTTGCGGGTCGCGCCCGCGATCGGCCCGCGATTCAGTCGCTGCGGCGCACGCAAACAATCGCGGTGTCGTCGGCGAGGCGGCCATCAGCGAAGGCCATCGCCGAGTCGAGCAGCGCCTGCGGGATATCGGCGACGGGGACTCCTCGCAGCTTCGAGAGCGTGCCGATCAGCCGATCGTCCCCGAAGAGCACGCCGTCGCACCGGGCCTCGGTCAGCCCGTCGGTATAGAGCAGCAGCTTGTCGCCCGGGCAGAAGTCGACCTCGGCTTGGGTGTACTCGGCGCGCGGGAAGCCTCCCACGAGTGGTGATCGAGCCTCGTCGAGGAACTCCGCCTTCTCGGTGTTGAACAGGATCGCGGGTGGATGGCCGCCATCCGCGTACGCGAGTCGGTCGTTGTCCGGGTCGAGGATCGCGAGGAAGACGGTCGCGAACATGCCCAGCTCTACCGAGCGGCACAGCAGCTGGTTGACGTGATCCAAGACCCACGCCGGTTCCGGACGGTCGAGCGCGTAGGCTCGGATGCCGTCGCGCACGAGCGACGTGAGCTGCGCCGCGCCCAGCCCCTTGCCCGAGACGTCGCCGATCGTCACTGCGATTCGATCGTCTGGCAGTTCGAACACGTCGTAGAAGTCGCCGCCAACGTTCTCACTGGTCGAGGCGGGCACGTAGAGGCATGCCGTCTCGACGCCTTCGATGGGCTTGGGAGCAGCGATGACGGCCTGCTGCAGCGTGCTGGCGATGCGGTGTTCGCGCTCGAAGAGGCGCGCGTTGTCCAGCGCCACCGTCACGATCGGCATGAGGCGCGTCGCGAAGTCGATCTCGGCCTCGCTGAACTCCGGCCCCGATGTCAGCTGCCCGAACTCGAGGACTCCCACCATCTCGCCTCCGCTCAGCAACGGAACGATGAGCAGGCGCTTCAAGCCAAGCTCGGCGACTCGGGCGATTCGCTCGGCTCCGGCCACGTCTTGGTAGACGATCGGTGCGAACCGGCTGCGGTCGGTGGGCGGTGGCGGGATGGCGCCTTCCTCGAAGAGCGTCCGAACCGTGTCGGCGTCCACGCCGTAGCTGTCCGTCAGCTTCCACTCGTTGCCGACGCGCAAGATCAGGGCAGCTGCGTCTCCGTGAACCGCGTGCGAGGCCCGAGCGTAGAGCCGCTCGAGGATGACATCCTGCTCCAGCGTCGAGCCAACGGCAGATGCGATCTCGTTGAGCAGCTCGCCGAATCGCTCGCGGTCGCGGCGCTCGGTGATGTCCAGGACCTGCGAGAACACCGAGATCAGCTCGCCTTCCTCGTCGTAGATTGCCGAGCTGTACCACTCGCACCATCGCACCGCGCCGTCCTTGCGTACGTTGCGGTTCACGTTCACGCTGCGCGACACCTCGCCACTCATCAGCCTTGCCGACTCGCGTGCGACCAGTTCGACGTCGTCCTCGTAGATCCAGGGGAAGTCGATCATCGGCTTGCCGAGAACCTCCTCGGCAACCCAGCCGAAAAGTCGTTCGGCCTCCTCGGAGAAGCGCGTGATGACGAAGTCGCGGTCGAACTCGACGATCGCGATAGGCGAGTTTCCCACGTGCGCGTCGAGACGCTGGTTCGCCTTGGCGAGTTCGCGCTCGGCGAGCTTGCGGGCGGTTATGTCGCTGACGATCATCGAGATGCCTTCGCGCGTGGGGAAGGCGTGGACCTCAACCCACGAAGGAACCATCCGTGCGTAGGATTCGAAGACGACGGGCTGCCGAGTCTCCATCACCTGCTGGTAGAACGGCCAGCCGTCGGCCTCGGGGAACTCCTCGGCCATGCTTCGGCCAATCAAGTAGTCAGCCGAGCGATGCAGCATCCTCTCCGCCGTGGGATTGACGACGAGATAGCGCCAGTTCCGATCGACCGCGACGAACCCGTCGGCAATGCTGTTCAGAATGTCGTTGACGCGGTCGTTTGATGCGGCAAGCTGCCGGTAGAGCTGCGCGTTTGCCAGAGGCTGCGCCATCGAGGCTGCGATACCGCGGTAGAGCCGAAGCTCCTCTTCGCTGTGAGGTCGGCTTCCTCTAAACGTGATGGCCAGCACGCCGAGGAGCTGACTCCCAGCGCGAATAGCGAGCGCCACCCAGCGCGAGTCGAGAAGCCCCATCGCTTCGAGTCGCTTTGCCATCGCCGGCAAGGTGAAGCCCTCGTCGGTGAGGATGTCGAGGTCACGCACGGCAACGGTCGCAGGCACGCTGGTCTGGTCGAGCGGCAGCTCTTCAAACCATGGATGCGTCTCTTCGGGGAATCCGAATGCAGCGAGATTCTTGAGCACCTCGCGCTCCCGATCGAGCATGTACAGCCCGCCGCAAGCCGCATCGGGCAGCGCGCGTATCTGCTCGATCACGCGGCGCGACACTTCGTGCAGGTCGAGCGAGCTGGTCGCGGCGGGGCCGAGCTGGTAGAGCGTTGCGATGCGGTGGGACTCCGCCTCGCTCTCCTCGCGTGCGGCGTGCTCGGCCTCGACGAGCCGCGCGTTCTCGACAACCACGGCGGCTTGTGCGGCGATAGCGCGGGCGACACCGATCTCGTGCTCGGTGAAGTCATGCGTCTCACCCAGGTGCGTACACGCGACTGTTCCGAGGAGGTGCCCGTCGCGCGAGATCGGCACCGCGAGCGTGCGAGGAGCGCCTAGAGCGATGAACTGCGCGCGATACTCGGCGTCCATCGTGGGGTCGCTGATGTCTCGGATGAGCGGCTCGCCGCCGCAAAACGCGTTGTAGTCGGGGAAATGAGCGGCCAGCAGGTCGTACTCGCGGCCTACAAGTTCTCGGGGCCATCCATGGACGGCGTGGAACTTGGCCACGTCGGGTCGCTCGATGAGGCTGATACCCACTGCCGAGAAGCCCGTGAGTTCGGCGAGGATGTCGGTGAGATCCTGGAGCAGCGTGTCGAGTTCGGGTGGCATGGCGCAGCCGTCGCCGACTTCGGGCACTTCAGAGCCCGAGACGCTACCCAAGGACGTACTGTCGTCGTCGCGCATGATCACGTGGGGCTGCTCCGGTCTTCCGAAGTCTTCGTGAGAAACCACCACTGGGCTGGAGTATGCACCCGCCCGACCCTCGTCGCATCTGCAGTATACGAGCGTGACGTTTGCCGCCCTGCTTTGCGCTGGGCTACACTTCCTCCCGCGCGGGTGTAGTTCAATGGTAGAGCGTCAGCTTCCCAAGCTGAAAGTTGCCGGTTCGAGTCCGGTCACCCGCTCCAACGCACTTCTCGGCCGTCGAACGTGGGCGGCCGTTGTCGTGTCTAGGAAAGGTTCGTGTCAGACCGTCGGGCTAGGTTGGTCTCGAAAGACGCTGGCCCCCCGACTCCCGCTCCTCGCCGAGAACCGGCTGGGGGAGATCGCTCATGAGTTGGAACTGGCGAAATCGCAAGGCGCGCCTGCTTCTGGGAGTAGCGCTCGTCGCGTGCGTATTCGCGCTGGCGCACCCGCTGCTCGCGCACGCAGGCTACCCGCTTGCGAGGCAGGGAGGCGTGGCGCTGGGCTTCGGCGCGAGGTACACATCGGCCGACGCCACGGCGAGCACCACGCACCACGGCACCGACATCACCGCCGAGGCTGGCGCGCGCGTGCTCGCGCCATTCGCCGGCATGGTGACGTTCTCGGGACGAGTGCCAGGCGTCGGTGGCGCCACGGTGCGCGCGGTGACGATTTCGACGTCGAGCGGCACGGTGACGCTGCTGCCACTGGAGAGCTCCGCTGTGGCGAAGGGGGATTCGCTTGCCGAGGGCGACGTCGTCGGCACCCTGGCAAGCAACGGCGATGGCTCATCGGCGGGAACGCACCTGCATGTGGGCATCAAGCGCGGTGACCTGTACGTCGACCCGATGTCGCTGCTGTCGCTGCCG
>JARLGT010000061.1 GCA_031292615.1 Coriobacteriia bacterium
ACGCCGGGAATGAGTGCCGCCGCAGGCGCGGATCTTCCCGAGCTGTCGTGGGCACTGCGCTCTCACCCCGGAGCCGTCCGCGCGGACAACGAGGACTTCGTCGGCGCATACGCCCCCTATGTGATCGAGGATCACGGGCCCTGCTTCGTCGTCTGCGACGGCATGGGCGGCCACGCGGCGGGTGAAGTCGCAAGCCGAATGGCCGTCGAGCAGCTGCTCACGACGTGGACCACGGCTGCTCCTTCGCCCACCCAGTCGGCGATCCGCTCGGCGATTCGGCAAGCGAACCAGGCGGTGTTCGCGGCCTCGCTCGACATCGAGACGCGCGGCATGGGCACTACGTGCACGGCGCTGGCACTCTCAGGACACGAGGGGTTCATCGGGCACGTGGGCGACTCGCGCGCCTACCTCGTCCACAAAGGTCAGTGCACGCAGCTGACCGCCGACCACTCCAAGGTTGGCGACATGCTGCGGATGCGCCTCATCACTCCCGAGCAGGCCGCCAAGCACCCCGCGCGCTCGCAGCTCACTCGCAGCCTTGGGGGAGCTCCGGGTGTCCAGGTCGACATCGTCCGGACTGCCATCCACAAGGGCGACGCGTTCGTGCTGTGCTGTGACGGCGTCTGGGACCTGGTCTCTCGGCAGGAGATCGCGCAGACATGTGCGCTTCCCGACGTCTCCGAGGTCGCCGAGCGGCTTATCGCGCTCACGCTCGAGCGGGGCGCACACGACAACGTCTCCGTCCTTGTCGTCCGGGTGACCGGCGACATCCCCCAGCTCGCGGCCGATCAGGGCCGCGGCGGCGGGATGGGCTTCCTGCAGCGGCTCGGCCTCGTGCGAGGCCCCGCGAAGGTCGACGTCATCGAGGATGAAGAGCCGGCCTAGCCCGAGGCCGGCTTCAACTGGCAGGACGCTCAGCACGTCACGCTCCAGTCGGCTTCGACTTGGACGGGCCTTGTCGTCGTGATGCTAGGCGGCGGAATCATCCAGTTCGGGCCGATGTTGGTGAGATCGCGCCGCAGACGCATCCCCCTTGCTCGCGGCGCGGCACAAAACGAAGCGGGTCCCAAGAATCCGGGGCCCGCTTCCACACTCTCCGGCAGCTTCAGTCGCCACCGCGAATCCCTAACCGAAATGGCCTTCGCACCGTCCGAGGCGCCACTCCAAAAGGCTATTCTCGAGAACTGTTGGCCACTTTGGCGTTTACGGCCGCATCCTCGAACTCTCCAGGGACTTATGCCCGGTGCTCCAACGCGCTCGAACCGCTCGTCGAAGCCCTTCCTCTGCCATATCGGCTCGGGTCTTCTGACGCTTCGCTTTCCACCAGTGGATAGACCTCCCAACTGCCGGATGCGGCGCATGCGGTTCGCGCCTCACGTCTGAATATACGCCAGCTCCCCCGCCGAGCAACGCCTCTGACGTGCGGAAACGACGAACGGCGACGTATTGACGGCCGTCGGCGCCAAACGGCGGACGACCGCGATGCTCCGCTCGGCCTCCCGCTCGCTCGTCCAGCTACAGTACCGCGTGCTCCGAGTCGATACACAATCTGGGAGTTCGAGGGGAGCGGCACAAGACCACGTCGCTTCCGGAGGGGATACAGGATGTCGCAGGCCGAAGTGATCCTCGGTCGCATGACCGCGCCTGGCGTGCCAGAACGCAACGTCGTGTTGCGCGACGGCGCGCTGTTCGCCGGCGCCGACCCGATCTCACCGCAACGGCTCGTCAGCTGGGATCGCTGCGGCCATTTCGTCTGGGCCTCGCCCAACATGCACGACGTCTTCTATGGCCAGCACCCCCAGCTCGCCGAGAACCTGGAGATCGCGCGCCCAGAGGGGTCGACTCCGGTTGCCCCCGCCGCGCCCGGCCGAAGGTCGGTCGTTTGGCTGCATACCGGGCTGGCCACTAGTAGCGTCGTGCTCGCCTCGCTCCTCGGACTGCTGCTGGGGCTGCGTTCGCTTCTCGGCGCGATGCTCTCGGGCGGCACAACCGGCGTCGCGGCCATGACGATCGCCGGCGGGCTCGTAGCGGCAGCCGCGTTTCTCGGCGGATGGCTGCTGACGCCTCAGGCTTTCAAGCGCGGCGCGCCCCGCACCGTTGTAGTCACGCCGCTCGCCTTCGCCGCGATCATGATAGTCAGCTTCGTCGTGAGTTCGCCGCGTTCAAGCCTGGGCGCAACGATGCTGTCCTTCGGCGTGCCCGTGACTGTCGCGGCGGTCGCGATGTACGCTGGGGCGCTCGCTGCCGACCCACAGGCGGCAGCAGGTCGCTCAATCGCCTCCCGGCTCGCTACCCTCGGACTCACGCTGGTCGTCGCGATGTCCAGCTGCACTCTGGCCGCCGCGAGCATGCCGGCCAACTCGCTGGACCGCTCGAACGGAGTGTTCGCCACTCAGGACGGCAACACAGACGGTTCGACGGTGCCGTCAGAGGACGAGTACCGGTCCGAAGCCGAGGGCGTTCTTCCCGGCTGGAAGGTCGAGCAGTACATCTCGGAAGGTCCGGGTGCGATCTGCTTGCTGGGCTCCTCTTCGGCGCCCACAGTGCACTTGGTCTTGACCCAATCTGACACCGGCGAAACGTCGCTCGATGCCTTCAGAGGTCAAACAGTGGCGTTAGCGGCGTTCGCTCAGGCGTTCGCGCGCAAGCATCCAGGAACCGACTGGGCCGTGTCCTGGTCGGGAACCCCGATGAAGTACGGCCCGCAGGGAGGTCAAGGCACCGTCTACACCTACGTCGGTGTGAGATTCGTGTCGCTCGCCTCGTTCAACAGCTCGGTTAGCTCCGGCGACGCGCTTAGCGGCGGCGACAGCGAGGAGTGGGTCCTCACTGGAGCCGGGAACTCCGTGTCGTGGATGACCTCCGACGATCCGCGCCTCGGCGCGCTCTTGCAGCAGTCGTACCCCAGCGAGTCACTCTCGGGAGCACAGCAGACGTACCCGCAGGACACGCAGTCCGGAAGCTACGCAAGCCCGCAGTCGAATCCGCAGGGGTACTCGCAGAACGGCGCCTATCAGGTTGCCCCCTAGAGGCACGCGGCCGGATCGCTACTTCAACGCGTCGAGTCGCACCTTGAGCTGGTCGGTCGTCTGCTCGCCTACGACAGTGCCGCTGACCACGCCGTCCTTCGTCGCATACACGAACGTGGGGACGTACTGAACACCGAGCTTATTCGCGATCGCCATCGCTGCGTTGTCACTGCCGTCGACATTGAGGCGCCTGAACTCGACCTTGTCTCCGTACTGCTTCTCTAGCCCCTCGACCAGGGGCTTCATCTTGGCGCAGGACGGTCAAGTTGGCGTGTAGAACTCTATGAAGACCGGCTTGCCCGAGGTTTGAATAGTCTGCTGCGAAGTCGAAGTGCCCTTTTCAAGAGGACCGGTCCAGCTGGCGACACCGCCGGTCAGATCCGCGACGTTCTTGAATCCCATCCCCGCCATAGTCTGTTGCGCCTCGGCTGAGCGCGCACCACTAGCGCAGTAGACAACGTAGGAGTTGTCCTTGTTCCAGGTTGCTGCCGTCTGTGCTATTTGGTCGACCGGAACGTTGATCGCTCCCTTGATGTGTCCCAGCTCGTACTCGCCGGACGTTCGTACGTCGACAATCTGCGCACCCTTGGCCTGGGCGGCGATCAATCCAGCCGAGTCGACCTTGGTAATGCCGCTTCCGCCCTTGGGCAACAGCAGCATGAGTGCCACAGCTACCACGGCGACGACAACGACCCCCCAGATGATGATCTGGCTGATTGGCTTCTTCTTTGGTGGCGCCTTCTTCATGAGCAGACCTTCCGGCGGTAACAGCGCTATCTACTATACCCCGCAGGGTATTTTGACACAACGTAACGACGCACTCTTCCCTGCTCGGGGATAATGAACAAGCTAACTAGCAACCCAAGAGCAAGCCGCTCACCAAACTGCGGCTTGTTGCCGCGCAATTCCTCAAGGAGCCGCATGTCGGACCAGCCGTCATCGACGACCACTCAAGCCGCCCTCGGCGACGCTCCTCTGCGCGGTGAGCTGCTCTCGGCGGACCGCCTCGCCGAGGAGGCTCGAGCTCTCGCCGCCGAGCAGCCTTGGGTCGCCGACGAGCACTTGCGAACCACACCTCTGATCCCGCTGATGCAGCGTGCGGCCACGGCACTGGCCTCGGCAAATCGCGAGCTTGCCGCAGCCGCGCGTGCCACTGGCGGCTCGTCGCCGGCCGGCGAGTGGCTGCTCGACAACTACTATCTCATCGAGGAGCAGGTCCTGCTCGTGCACGAGGACCTGCCCAGCGACTACGGCATCGAGCTGCCGCGGCTGACCCAGGGCGCCTACCGCGACTTCCCGCGCCTCTACACGGCGCTTCTCAAGCTGATCGAACATACCGACGCACGCCTCGACGAGGAGTATCTACAGCGCTTCATCGCCGGGTACCAGGAGACATCGCCGCTGATGATCGGCGAGGTATGGGCCGTGCCAATCATGCTGCGCATCGGCTTGGTCGAGAACCTGCGCCGGCTCTCGCACGCCACCATCGCCTCGACTCGCGCCGAACGCGCTGCCGACTCGTGGGCCGAGAGGCTCGTGCTCGCCGCTCAAGACGGCACCACCGACGCGCTGCCCCAGCTCCTCGGCAGCATCGACGCCGAGACCCACGGCATGCCGCCGGCGTTCTTCGTGCGGCTCACGCGCCGGCTCGGCGAGCTTGAGCGCGGCGGCGAGGCAATCAACGCCTGGGTCGAGCGCCGGCTTTCCACGGACGGCATCGTCTTGGAGGACGCGGCCGTCGATGCGCAACAACAGCAGGCCGCCGACCAGGTCTCGATCGCCAACTCCATCACCAGCATCCGAATGCTCGACGCCCTGGACTGGCGCGAGTTCTTCGAGCAGGTCAGCGTCGCCGAAGACGTGCTTCGCCGAGATCCTACGCAGACCTACGGCGTCATGGACTTCGGCAGCCGCGACCGCTACCGCCATGCGATCGAGCAGATCGCCCGGCGAAGCAACCTCGACGAGGTGGGCGTCGCCGAGAAGGTCGTCGAACTCGCGCGCGCGGCGCTCGCGCGCGACGCGTCGGATGAGGTGGCCGGACACGTGGGCTGGTGGCTGATCGGCAGCGGGCGCTACGAGCTCGAGCCGGCAATCGGCTACCGCCCCCACAGCCGCGAGCGTCTCTACCGCGGACCGCTCAAGCGCAAGGGCGAGCTCTATTGGGGCTCACTGGCGGTGCTCACGGCGCTGCTCGTGGCCGCGCTGGGCGGGTACGCGATGTTCGAGCACGCGGCCGCTTGGCAGATCGTTGTGCTGCTGATCATCAGCCTGATTCCGCTCTCCGAACTCGCGCTCGTAGTGGTCAACCGGCTGGCAGCGTTCGTCTTCCCGCCGCGTCGCATGCCCAAGCTCGACCCCCGCCGAAACGTCGACGACTCCAACCGCACGCTCGTCGTCATCCCAGCGCTGCTCTCCTCGGTTAGCAGCACGCGCCACATCATCGAGCACATCGAGACGACCTACCTCGCCAACCGCGACCCCAACGTCGCGTTTGGGCTGCTCGGCGATGTGCGAGCCTCGGCCGAGCCGAGCCGGCCCGACGACGGGCTGATCACCGAGGCCGCCGTGCGGGGGATCTCCGAGCTCAACGAGCGCTACGAGGCCGAGCACGGGGTACGCCCGTTCCACCTGCTCATCCGCGAGCGCCGCTACAACGAGTCCGAGGGCGTATGGATGGGCTGGGAGCGCAAGCGCGGCGCACTTACCGAACTCGTGCGCGAGATGCGTGGCGACACGGACACCTCGTTCGTCACCAAGCTGGGCGAGGTCGCCTTCCGCCACTCCTGCGTCTTCGTGATCACTTTGGACGCCGACACGGTCCTGCCGCGCGATGGCGCGCGCAAGTTGATCTCCGCGATTGCGCATCCGCTCAGCCGCGCGCAGTGGCGCCCGGGGCAGGCTCGCGTCCAAGGCGGCTACGGGCTGATGCAACCGCGGGTGGGCATGACACTGCCGGGTAGCCGTCGCAGCCGTTTCGCCGCGATGTACTCGGGCCCAACCGGCATCGACCCGTATTCGGGCGCCGTCTCCGACACCTACCAGGATGTCTTTGGCGAGGGCTCGTTCACGGGCAAAGGCATCTTCGAGGTCGACGTCTTTGCAGGTGTGCTCGAGGACCGTTTTCCCGAGAACACGCTGCTTTCGCACGACCTGATCGAGGGGTCGTTCCTGCGCACCGCGCTGGCAAGCGACATCGAGGTCCTCGACGACTACCCGGCCAACTACCTCGCCGCTGCCTCGCGCCTGCACCGCTGGGTGCGCGGCGACTGGCAGACATTCCCATGGGTGGGTGCGACCGTCGTTGGTGAGGACGGCAAGCGACAGCGCAACCCGCTCTCTGTGCTGCACCGCTGGAAGATGTTCGACAACCTTCGCCGATCGCTGGTCTCGCCGACGATGCTGCTGATGTTCGTGGCCGGTTGGCTGCTACTTCCCAACTCCACGATCTCCTGGCCGCTGTTCATGCTGCTGTTGGTGCTGTTCCCCGCGTACTTCTCGCTCGCCGACGCGATGGTCTTCCGGCCCAAGAGCGTGAGTTTCGTCTCGACCGCGCCGTCGATTCTGCGAGACTTCGCCGGCGACACGTGGCGCGGCGCTCTGACGCTCGCGGTACTCCCGCACCAAGCGTGGCTGATGCTCGACGCCATGATCCGCGCAATCTACCGCATGACCGTCTCGCACAAGCACCTGCTCGAGTGGGAGACAGCCGCCGACGCCGAGCAGCGCGCCGGCACCACGCGCACTGCCTTCTGGCGCGCGATGGGCCCCATGGCCGTCTCGGCGGTCGTGGTGATCGCGATCTCGACGCTGGGACGCGTGCCTCGAATTCTCACGGCGCTGCCGCTTGTCGCGGTCTGGCTCGTTGGACCGATTTTCGCCTGGTGGGTCTCGGCGCCCACGCCCGAACGCGTCGCCGAACCGCTCTCCGCCGAGGACCGCCATATGCTGCGGCGAATCTCGCGCAAGACCTGGCGCTTCTTCGATACGTTCGTGGTCGGCCACGGCCACAACCTCGCTCCCGACAACTTCCAGGAAGATCCGGGCGCGGTGGTTGCGTGGCGCACCTCCCCCACCAACATCGGACTGCAGCTGCTCTCGTACGTGAACGGCTACGACCTCGGCTACACGACGGTCTCCGGCCTTGAGGACCGGGTGGCTGCGACTCTGAACTCCGTCGCCGGTCTCGAGCGCTTCCGCGGCCACTTCTACAACTGGTACTCGATCGACACCCTCGAACCGCTGCGCCCGATGTACGTCTCCACGGTCGACTCGGGCAACCTCGCCGGCCACCTGCTCGTCCTGCGCATCTCGCTGCTGGAGGCTTCCGAGGCCGCGCTGCTCGGCCCGCAGCTGCTCGAAGGCGCGCGCGACGCGGTTCTACTCGCGCTCGAGGACCTCGTCGCCTGCCAGGATGCGCTCAAGCCGGACACCATCGTTCGCTCGATGCGCGAGTCGCTCGACGGCCTCGTGCGCGCCATCGACACCGCCGAGACCCCGCATGATCTCGGCGAGTGGTCGGCGCTGCTCAGGCGCCTCGACGGCCTAGCCACCGAGGCGCAGCGCCTGCTCGGAGGGCTGGACGAGGCTGTCGCGCCCACGCGTGTGGCGGCGCCCGTCGGCCACGAGTCCGGCCACGGCCTCACCGTTCCGGTCACGCCGCTCGAGCAGCTCTCGGTATCGATCGCCGAGATGGGCTGTGCCGTCACAGAACCGCTCGACCTGCTCGGCCGTCTGGCGCCGTGGGCCGCGCTCATCGCCGAGGCACCTGCCGAGATGCGCTCGCACGCTGCGCTCGAACCGCTGTTCTCGCACGTTCCGTCGCTGGTAGGGCTCGCCGAGGGCCTCGTGCAGGCGCTCGCGGCGCTCGACGAGCTGGCGGCTGCGACCCCCGGCGACGGGACGCTCGCCGCTCCGGGCGAC
>JARLGT010000062.1 GCA_031292615.1 Coriobacteriia bacterium
CCCCCATGGTCATCGCCATCCCATGGGCGCCGGCTTCCGACCCGGAGCCGGCAGGCCACGACGCCGAGAAAGGAACGATCA
This sequence comes from Coriobacteriia bacterium, assembly GCA_031292615.1. Classification (NCBI taxonomy): domain Bacteria; kingdom Bacillati; phylum Actinomycetota; class Coriobacteriia; species Coriobacteriia bacterium. Next base: position 82 of record JARLGT010000062.1, read on the forward strand.
TGAGCGAAGATGCCTCCCACTCCGATCTCCAATGGGGGTCGTTCCACACGACGCCCCTTCATACGAACATCGAGGCGCCTGCCCTCGCCGTAGTTTGGTGCGATACGGCACACGAGATTCGCAATTCGCTCAGCACCATCGCTGGCCCATTGTCCGTCCTCGTACGCGGAACCGCAGGCAGCCTCAACGGCGAACAACGGCTACAGGCAGAGGCGGCCCTGCAGTCTACTCGGCGACTCATCTGCCAAGTAGAGGAGGCCTTCGCCCTGCTATGCCCGCCCACGGAGAACTCCATTGGGGCTGGCGCAGAACCTCGACTCGACTTGGTACGTCTCGACCAAATGGTTCAACTGGTTGCCGCGTCGATGGAGCCCTACGCGCGAGCTAAGAGCCTCACCCTCTCGACCCGCTGCGCAACCGGCGACCTCAATGCTCGGCTTGACCGACGTAGGCTCGAGCAAGTGCTCGTGAACCTGATCTCCAACGCAGTGAAGTGCACGCGTCACGGGTGGATTGAGGTGTCGGTTGCGAGGATCGAGGCAAATCGGCTGACATTCTCCGTCAGCGACACTGGCGCTGGGATGCCACCCAAACACCTCGAGCAGTTGCTCGGCGGACGAACGGTGCCAGCAAACAGAGCGCGTTCAAGCAGCGACGGCGGCCTGGGGCTTGCCATCTGCCGACAGCTGGCCGGCCTCCTCGGCGGGACTCTCTCCGGAACCAGCCAGCCGGGATACGGCACCGAGATTGTTCTGACCATCCCGGTTGTATTCGAATAGAACCGCGCCTAAAGGGAATTCCCGTGTTGCGTCGGAGTTCGTTTGCTCAAACGCGAAGTTGCGTCGTCATCGCGCCTGACAGGAGGCAGTCCGGAATGTCCATGACATCACCGCCTGCAACTCAGCCACAAGATGCGCAAGCACAACCTAGGGTGAGCGCAACCACCGTGCCCGACCGTGCGACGTCTGTGCTCCCGTACCTAGTCGCCGAGCTCACCGGTCCGAACGGTCCGGTAGTGCGCTTCTCCGAGCAGGTCGCAGAGCGCCGCGTCGAGTTCCAGGCGCTTGTGGAGCTGCTGGTGCACGACACGACGCCGGGTGTCGACAGTGACGAGGCCGCTCAGGTGGCACGCGCTGTCGCGGCTGGGTGTCTCGGTGAACAGCACTTGTGGCGGGACATGGGGTTGCCATCGCGCACTTCGCTTAGGTCGCTGCTTGAGACCTACTTCCGGGAGTTCGCCGCCCACAACACGAAGGACATGCGCTGGAAGAAGTTCCTCTACCGACGGCTATGCCGCTGGGGCGGTTTCGCTACATGCAAGTCGCCAAGCTGCGGCGCCTGCTCGGATTACTCGGAGTGCTTCGGGCCGGAGTGACTCGGCGCTACTCCCGACCTGGCGGCTTGGGTCGCTCCGTGCGTCGGGCGAGCCACCCCTCGCTGGCATCAGGGAAGCTGTCGAAGCGCGGGATGTAGGGCTTGATGTCGAGCAGCGGCGTTGAATCGAGTACGTCGATGCCGCCCACACGCAACCGCGCGCCATCACGGCCGTGCAGGCGCACGACCGTGAGCCCGATCCCGTTGGGCCGCGCAGGATGCCGAGTCGCCCACAGCCCATGTGGCTCGTCGCCGAGAAACGTCTGACGTCGCATCTCGACGGGGGCTGCTCGGTCGAACTCGTAGAGCAGGATGAGGTGCGTGAAGCCATCGATGTCGGCAAGACCGTCGGCATACTCGGGTAGCAGCTCGACGACCCCCTGGTTCTCAGGGTGAAAGACGCCTTGAATCGGCGCGTCGTCTTTGGTCGCAAATGACGTGTGAATCGAGCCGATCGGTTCGAGCGTGACAGTCACGTGTGCTCCTCCAGAGTCGAATGTGCTGACGGTCACACCAGGGAGGTCCGGGCAATACGAAGGCTACTCGACGCCGAGAATGACCGCGCTTGCCTTGACGATAGCCGTAACGGGCGTACCCGTGGTCAAGCCGAGTTCGTCGGCGGCCTCGGTGGTGAGGGACGCGCTGATGTGCTGGCCGTTGCCAAGATCGACCTTGACCAGTGCGCTAACTGGGCCGCGGGTAACGGAGGCGACAGTGCCTACGAGCTGGTTGCGTGCTGAGAGCCTCATGCGACTTGCTCCTTTCGGCTGAGCGGGACGATGCGCCCCGCTTCGGGCTGATTGAACACCGACTCCGGAAGCTGCATCGCATGCAGCAGCCGCCGGATCTCGGGCGTACTCGGACTGCAAACAAGCTCGCGCGGGGCACCTACCTGAACAGCGCCCGTCCCCGAGTAGACGACGAGCGTGTCTGCAAGCACACACGCCTCGTACAGATCATGGGTGACCATCACGAATGGAACGCCGCTGTCACGTTGGACTTCACGTAGGAGCGCGCGCATCTCAACGCGAAACGGCAAGTCGAGCGCCGATAGCGGCTCATCGAGCAGGAGCGCTCGCGGCTCGAGAGCCAACGCGCGCGCGAGCGCGCACCGCTGCTTCTGCCCGCCGGAGAGCTGGTGGGGGCGCTTGCTCGCGAGGTCGGCGACGTGTAGCCGGTCGAGAAGCTCCTCGGCACGTGCGCGACGGGCAGTTCGCGGGACGCTCTTGAGCGCGTACTCGACGTTGCCGCGCACGCTCATGTGAGGGAACAGCTGCGCGGACTGAGACACGTAGCCGATTCGTCGATCCTGCGGCGGAGTCCAGATGCCACACGCCGTGTCGCCAAGCACGTCGTCGCCCAGAACCACGCGGCCCACATCGGGCTTGAGCGTGCCGGCAATCATCGAGAGCGTGAGCGACTTGCCTGCTCCCGAGTAGCCGAACAGTACCGTGAAGCCGTCGCGAACAGCCCATCCCACGTCGAGGTCGAAGCCGGGAAGATGCTTGCGAAGCGATACCGACAGCCCGCTCATCGCGCGACCGCCGAGGTCAGTCGGTCAGCGCCGAGGAGAACCACCGCGCTCACTGCCGTGAAGACAAGGACCAGCATGGTCGCCGTCTTCCAGTCACCGTAGATCACTGCGTTGTAGACCTCGAGTGCCATCGTATTGGTCTGGCCTGGGATGTTGCCGGCGACCATGATCGTCGCGCCGAACTCGCCGAGCGCCCGAGCGAAAGCGAGCGCGAGTCCGGCCGCGATGCCTCGCGCGGCGAGCGGCAGCACGACGAATGCCGCGGTCTCAAGTTCGCCGTGACCAAGGGTTCGCGAAGCGTCGGCGTGCGCCGGGTCGACTGAAGCGATGGCCGCGCGCGCCGAGGTGACACCCAACGGCAGCGCGATCACGAACGACGCGATCACCGCCGCCTGCCACGTGAACGTGAGTCCGTAGGCCGTGCCGGTGAGCGCTGACGTCAGTTTGCCGAGAACTCCCCCGCGCCCAATGAGCAGCAGCAGATAGTAGCCGGTCACAACGGGTGGCAGCACAAGCGGCAGCATCACCGCCACACTCGCAATGTGCTTGCCAGGGAACTCGCGAGTAGCTAGCACGTATGCGAGCGGAACACCGAGCAACGCGACCAGAATGGTCGAAAGCCCTGCCACCTGGAAAGAGAGGCGCAGCGGGAACGCGATTGCCGAAATACCCATCGTTTCCGCCTCCATTGTGCAGTTCGACGCCAGGGTGGATTGGGGTCCGCCTACCCGGCAGCAGGCGGACCCCGGGCAAGCTACTTGCTGGGCGCGGGTTTGAAACCCGCTTCGACTAGCACGGTCTGGTGCCTGGAATCACCCATAAGATGTTCCTTTCGGGATATGGCCGCGCGAACAACTGGCTTGAGGGATGCCAGCTCTGCCACGGGCTTCTCCCGAACAGCG
>JARLGT010000063.1 GCA_031292615.1 Coriobacteriia bacterium
ACGATCAGAGCCGCGTGGTCGCGCTGCACGTCCCACGTCTCGCTCATGCGCTTGGAGTTGGAGAACGTGGGCGGGTCGCAGAAGATCAGGTCGTAGCGCTCGCGCCCCCTTTGCGCCGCCGAGACCCAGCCCAGCACGTCGGCGCGAATCAGCTGGTGCTTCGGGCCCGAGAAGCCGTTGCGCGAAAGGTTGCGGCCGGACCACTCGACGTAGGTCGTCGACATGTCGACGGTGGTGGTCGATGCCGCCCCGCCGGCCGCGGCGTACACGCTCGCCGTGCCGGTGTAAGCGAAGAGGTTGAGGAAGCGCTTGCCTGGAGCCAGCTCGCGCAGCCACTGCCGCGTGATGCGATGGTCGAGGAACAGCCCCGTGTCCAGATAGTCCGACAGGTTGACCTCGAACGTCATCCCGCCCTCCAGGACAGTGCCCACTACGCCCTTGCGCGAGAAGCGCTCGTACTGCGAGGTCCCGCGCTGGCGCTCGCGCGTCTTGAGGAACACGTCCTGCGCCTCCACGCCGAGAACCCCCGGCACGACGGCCAGCACGTCGAGCAGGCGCTGCTCGGCCTTGTCCGGGTCGATGCCAGATGGGGGCGCGTACTCGGCGACATGGACCCAGCGTGTGCCATCGTTGGCGCCCGAGCCGTCGTAGACATCGATGGCGACCGAGTAGTCGGGAAGGTCGGCGTCGTAGACGCGATAGCAGGTCACGCCGGTGCGCCGCGCCCACTTCTCGGTGTGCTTGGCGACCTTGCGCAGCCGGTTGGAGAACGCGGCCTGCGACTCAGTCAGCGGGGCGCCCGTGGCGATCGCGGTGGCAGCACCTCGGCCGGCACCGGTCGCGCTGCCGGCCTCGGCCTCGACCTCGCCCACCGTGAAGATGCTGACGAGCGACTCGATCTTGCCGTTGTAGAGCGGCACCACGCGCCTCGGAGTCATCTGCACACCCGCCGAGAGCCCCGCGTCCGGCGTGATGACCGCAAGCGTCCAGCCGTCGAATCCGGCGCGCAGGCGCTCGGCCAGCTCGGCGTAGAGGGCGGGCAGGCCAGCGCGCGCCTGGATGCGCTCGCCGTAAGGCGGGTTGGCGACCACGAGTCCGGGGACCGGCGCGGCCGCGATGTAGGCCGCCGGCGGGACGAGCTCGGCGAGCTCTCGGCGCTCGATGAGCACCTTGCCCGCGAGCCCTGCTCGGCGAACGCAGGCGCGCGCGACGTCAACGGCGCGCGGATCGTAGTCGTAGCCCTCGATCGGCGGCATCTGGGCCAGCCCGGCCTCGGCGCGACGGTCGGCCTCGGCGATCACGTGCTGCCACGCGGCCTCATCGTGCCCGAGCCAACGCTCGAAGCCCCAGCGCGCTCGCGTGATGCCGGGAGCGACGTCGCCGGCGATGAGTGCGCCTTCGATGCACAGCGTGCCGCTGCCGCACAGCGGATCGACGAGCGCCCCACCTGCCTTCGCGATCGCCGGCCACTCCGCGAGCAATAGGATCGCCGCCGCGAGCGTCTCCTTCATCGGCGCTTCGACTTGAATTCCCTGCTCGCGGTAGCCGCGCCGATGAAGCGAGCTGCCGGCGATATCGATTGAGATGGTGGCCTTGTCGGCGTGGATGACCACGTTGATCCGCACGTCGGGGTCGTTCGTGTCTACGCTCGGGCGGATGCCGCTCTGCGCGACGAACCTGTCGGCGATCGCATCTTTGACGCGCACTGCGGTGAACTGCGTGTTGCGCAGCTCGGGGTTGACGCCGTTGGCGTCGATGGCCATCGTGCCGTCCGCGCGCAGGTGGTCTTCCCAGGGAATCTCGCGAACCGCGGCGTAGAGAGCATCGGCCGTGGCTGCCGAGACGCGCGCGATGGTGAGCAGCACTCGAGATGCAACGCGCGACCACAGCAGCGCGCGATACGCGGTCTCGAGCGGTCCTGCGAAGGAGACGCCGCCGCCCAGCGGTCGGATGCGCTGGCAGCGCAGCGCTCGCAACTCGTCTGCCACGAGCGACTCCGTGCCACGCGGGCACGGCGCGAAGAACTCGAGAGGTCGGGTCACTTCCCGGATCTCAACGCCGTGGCCAGCGTCTTGCGCGCTGCGTCGGAGACCGCTCCGGCGCCGCCGTAGACGCGCGCCTTGCCGATGAAGGTGCGGTGCACGATCGCGGCGCTACGCACCGCGCTGTCGAGCTTCTTCGTTGGCGTGGTCAGGTACAGGAAGCCGGCGGTGCCGTTGGACCACGCCCACGCCAACGAGTCGACGCACGACGACGTGGACGTGACGCCCATCGACTTCCACTGGAAGCCGACGTTGAGCGACAGCGCGTGAGCCGCGATCGCGAGTGAGGTCTTCGACGAGTTGGCGCCGGCAATGCGGCTGACCTTGTAGCGGAGCTTGCCCAGCGCCTTTTGCTGCTTGGCCGAGATCGAACCTGTCCCGCCGAGCAGGATGAGCCGCTTGATCTTGGTGGCCTTCAGTGCGCGAGCGGTATAGCTGCGCATCGAGTCCTTGTCCACGAATAGCAGCGGACGGCCGGTCTTGGCCAATACCGGCGCGACGGCCAGAGCATCGGAGATGCTGTGCGCGGTGGACAGATAGACGGCGCTGGCCGCGTGCTTGTTGGCGACATCCTCGGCGACGACGTACGGGATCGCGCTTGACGCAACCTGGATCGTGGTGTGCCCAGCCAGTCGGGTCACAGTCGGACCCAGGGCCGCGATGGCCTTGACGACGGCGTCGTTGATGATGTCGCTCGAGCCAAGCACGTAGATGTGCTTAGGCTTGAGGCGCTTGATCTCCGCCGTGGTCGAGGCCGGAAGCGAGGTTCTGGAGACGAGCAGCACGGGGCCGCCGGCAGCGCCGGCAAGCGAGGCCGCCGTGACCTGGTCGCCTTGGACCGCGCCGCTGGCGATCACCATCGTGGGCACGGTGACCGTCCCGGTCACGGGATACGCCGCATCGCATGCGGCGGCGGCAGACTGGTACGGGTCGGGCGCCGAGATGTTCTCTTCGACGTCGGAGTACGGCGCGTCGAGATCGGCGTAGCGGTACGGCCGAAACTTGCGGGCGACCGCATCGGCCCACGAACGCGCGTGCAAGATCGTCCCGTCATGTGAGCTCGATGACGTCTGCTCCATCGCCCAGAACTGCGTCTGGGCGGCGTCGACCCAGCCATCGAAGATGATCGCGTGCGGGCCCGGAGCTCCCCACACGGCCGAAGCAAGCACCATGTCACCCGGAACGAGCTGGGCTTTGGTGATCTGGAAGTACTTCTTGGATCCCTTCGCGCCAAAGCTGCTGGTACTCTCGGAGTACGGACGGCCCTTGGAGTCGCGCAGGTTCCAACACAGCGACGCGAAGCCCGAACAGTCTGTGCGATAGCCGGCGATCGACGGGTCGGGAGTGCTCGTGGGAACGGGCGAGCCGTTCTCAAGCGCCCACTTGGATTGGCTGTACGGGACGCCCGTGACCTTCTTGCCCTTGACCGAGCGGGTGTAGTTGACCCACGCCATGCCACGGGCCAGAACGACGTCGCGAGAGATAGCGAAAGCCGCAGTCGGGAGCATCGCAAGTGCGATGCACGCCGCGACTACGGCAATTGAGATGCTTCGTGTCCGATGCATGTACTCCGCCTCTTGCTTCGATGATAGCTACAGTTGGGGCGGTTCCTCGGTGCAATCGCCCACCATACTAACATCGGCAGGCAGTCCTTGTCTCGCCAGTAACGCCTCGGTGCCGTCTGTGATTGAGGTCACAGCCAGCACAAACACCTATCCCGAAAAGCCCTCGACTACGTACGTACCACTTCGTTCGTCCCTGCGAAGCGAGATGAATCCCAGCTTCTGTGCGTCTTCGAGCAGCTGCGTGAACGAGCGGTAGCCGTAGCTGGACTCGGAGAACTGCGGCTGCTTGCGCTTCATCGTGTCCTTGATCAGCGACGAGTGCATGTTGCCCACGTTCTCGCGTTGCAGCGCCTCGATGGTGTCGAAGAGCAGCGTGAACGCGGGCTTCTTGGCGCGCGGCACCTTGTCGCCCAGCGGCGGAGCGCCCGCGCCCGCGACGCCACCGATGTCTTCGTAGTAGATGAACTCGTCGCAGTTCTGCGCCAGCAGGTCACTCGTAGAGTCCTTCATCCCAACGCCAAGAACGGTCTTGCCGTTCTCCTTGAGGCGCAGCACGAGCGGCGTGAAGTCCGAGTCGCCGGAGACGATCACGAAGCTGTCGATGTGCTCTTTGGCATACGAGAGTTCCATCGCGTCGACCACGAGCCGGATGTCGGCCGAGTTCTTGCCGGTGATGCCGCGCTCGGGAATCTCCATCAGGTCGATGCCCAGCTCGTGAAGTTGCGTGGTGTACTCCGAGAACCGCGCCCAGTCGGCGTACGCGCGCTTGGAGACGACCTTGCCCTTCTCTACGAGTCGCTCGAGCACGCGCTTCATGTCGACGATCTCGGTCTTCTTCGCGCGCGCACCACCGCGGCGAGGGGCAAGTCCCAGTGCAAGGTTCTCGAAGTCTATGAAGACGGCGAGCGAATGTGCCTGGTCGGGCATGGTGTGACCTTTCGCTGCGTATCGGCGGCGCGTCTGCGCCCCCGCGAGTGATGCTTCCCCATTCGACGAGTAGGCCGGCGTTTCCCGCCCGCGCCAGCGTCGACTCCCCCAGCGTAGCACCACACCGCGACTAGTTCGGGTCGACGACCTCGCACTTGACCTCGCCGACGCCGTCGATGCCCAGCAGCTTCGCGCCGCGGTGGGTCAGGTCGATGACTCGGCCGCCCGAGTAGGGCCCGCGGTCGGTGACGACCACGATGATGCGGCGCCCGGCGTGCGTGACGGCTATCCGCGTGCCGAACGGCAGCGACGGATGCGCGCACGTCAGCTCCTGGTCGTTGAGCGGGTGCCCGCTTGCCGTCCCGGTTCCGTTGTCGTTGGTGCCGTACTCAGACGCGTTGCCCGAGAACTTCACGCCTGACGGCGAGTACGACGAGGCCTCCTTGGCCATAACCCAGTAGCTGCCGCTGCGACCGGTGACGGTCGCAAGCTTCAGAGCGATCTTGCTGCCGGACGAGTTGATCGGCTTGGCCGCTTTGCCCGACGTCTTGACCGGCGCCGGGGTCGAGTTCGAACTGGTATCCGACGGTGGCGGGTTTGCCGCCTTCTCCTGCGCGGCGACCATCGACTGGACCTGCGCCGAGAGCGAGCTCAAGTACGCCTGCTCTTGGTCGATCTCGCCCTGCACGCTGGCGCGTTGCGTGGTGACCTTGTCGACCTGCGCTCGCTGATGCGACTCGCGGTCGGCGAGTAGCGCACTGATCCCAACCGCCTCGGCTCGATCGCTCTTGAGCGACTCGACCAGGCCCGCGTCCTTGCTCGCGATCTGCTGTAGGACCGAAAGCCGGCTCGCGAACTCGTCGAACGTCGCCGAGCCGAGCAGCACGTCGACAAAGCCGGTGCCGTCGGTGCGGTAGAGGAACGACGCCTGCGAGTCGAGGCTGACCTGCCCCGCCGCCAGCGATGCTTTGACCGCCGCAAGCTTCTTGGTGTTCTCGGCGATGTCGGCACGCGTCTTGGCCAGGTCGGCTGCGGCGCTGTTGTACTCCGAGAGCCCGGAGTCCAGCTTCGAGCGCATCTGGGCGAGCTTCGCGCGCGCGGCCGCAGCCTGTGCTTGAGCTGCGGCGATGCTGGCCGCCGAGGGTGGAGCGGCAGCCGCGGGAACGACCGTAACGCCCAGCGCCATGATCAGCGCGAGGCCGATCACCTGGGTCATCACGTGTCGTTCTGGGCGCAAGAAGCCTCCGGTAGACGGGCGACAAGGAAGAGGCGGCGATCAGCGTCAGCCGCGGAAGTTGTCTTATGTGAGACCGCGCTAGAATACCACGACGCCCCTGGAGGCAATCCTCGGGCGCCGCGCGCGATGCGCAGCCCAAAGCCGGGTACATGCCCCAAAGCGGCGCATCGCGCCTCGAGAAAGAACGACGATGAGCGGGTCTCGGCGGGCACGCTGAGACGCCTTACGAGAAGGAGCAACCGTGAGCGAAGAGGGAATCGGCGTCATCATGTACTGCCGCACGTGGTGCGGGGACTGCGCTCGGGCGCGCCGTTGGCTCGACTCGCACAACATCCCTTACACCGAGATCGACGTCGAAGCCGACCCCAAGGCCCGCGAGCGCGCTGCGAGCCACAACGACGGCCGCCTGCACACGCCCACGTTCGAGATTGGCGACGGCGTCTGCGTCGACTTCCGGCCGGACAAGCTCACCGAGCTGCTCGGCATCGAACAGCCCTAGCGACCTAGCTCCGTGGATCTCTCGGCGGCTTCTCCCAGACTCTGACGTCGGGAAAGCCGCCGTACTTTACCCCGGACAAGATGCCGGCCATAAGCCCGATCGCGCCGATCGCCAGCCACTCCAGGCCAAACACCCTGCCGACGAAGTTGATCACCGTGGCAAGCACAAAGGCGCCGATGCCCATGACCCACAGCATCCGACGGTCGTGCTCCCAGTTGGTGCCGATCCAATAGCCGAGCAGCGCGCCCAGCACCAAGCCGACGGCGATTCCGATGACGTCGAATACGAAGTTCACGCGTCTGTCCGAACGGTCGCCGAAAGGGTCGTGGCCGAACCGCCGACGCCGGCTGCCTCGCGAGTAGCCGCATCGGAGTAGAGCAGCCACAGCGCCTGCGTGCCCAGGTTCTGCCCACCGTTGGCCTCGAGGTGCTCGTAGAGCTGCTTGGCCAGCGCGCATCCAGGAAGGTCGATACCGGACTCCTCGGCAGAGGCAAGCGCAATTCGCAGGTCCTTGACGAAGTGCTTCACGTAGAAGCCCGGACCGAAGTTGCCATCCAGGATGCGCGGCGCGAGGTTGGCGAGCGACCAGCTCGCCGCCGAGCCGGCACCGATCGATTCGAGAACGCGCCTCGGGTCGAGTCCGGCCGCCTGCGCGTACCCCAACGACTCGACGGTCGCGAGCATCGAGCCAGCGATGGCGACCTGGTTGGCCATCTTGGTGTGCTGGCCCGCGCCAGGTCCTCCCTGCAGCACCACGTTGGCGCCCATCACACGCAGCAGCGGCTCGATCCGCTCGTACGCCGCGGCCTCACCGCCCACCATGATGGTGAGCGTCGCGTTCTTGGCACCTACATCTCCGCCCGAGACGGGCGCGTCGAGCGCCACAATCCCGCGTGAGGCCGCTGCCGCCGAGACCCGCTCGGCGAGCGCCGGTGAAGACGTGGTCATGTCGAGCAGTACCGCACCGTCGCGGGCGCGCTCCACGATGCCGCCGGGAGCCAGGTAGACCGCCTCGACGTCGGCGGGATAGCCAACCATCGTCACGACGACATCGGAATGCACGGCCGCCTCGCCGGGACTGTCGGCCCACGTCGCACCACGTGCAACGAGCGCGTCCGCGCGCGACTTCGTGCGGTTGAAGACGACGAGCGGATAGCCGGCGTCCATCAGGTGTCCGGCCATGGGCGCGCCCATGACCCCGGTGCCGATGAATGCGACGGTTGGTTTGGTGGCGGCGAGGTCGGTCACTTAGCGCTCCTTTGAGGGCGTGCGGTTCGGCGGTGCAATCAGCTCGACACGAGTGTAGACGACCCGGAAGCCGAGGCGCTCCATATTGCGCTGCGAGATCGAGCCGGGACGCGCCTCGGTCACCGCGAGTTCGCAGCCGGCCTCAGCGGCGAGCCGGAGCCGCTCGGCAAGCAGTGCCGACTGTACTCCTCGGCCACGGTGTGCGGTCAGCGTCGCGTCGCTCATCAGCCAGCCGAGACCGTCGCCGCGAACCTGTAGCGCACCCGTACCGGCGTCAGCACCCCCGACGCGCCCCATCAGCAACGTCATGTCGTCGCTGGCGGTCATCCCGAGCCCCATCCGCACGTTCTCGGCAGATGGCGGACGCGGCGCACTGAACGCGGCACTCGACACGGCGGCCCAGCTCGCTAGCTCCTGCGCGCTGGACGCCGCGCGCACCTCCACGCCTGGCGCCGGCGCCGGTAGCTCGAGCGCCGAGACGTCGCCATCAAGCTCGCGGACGAGCACGTTCTCGAAGTCGGTCACCATCCAGCTGCGTACGCCGAGCTGAGCGACGAGCGCCTCCTCGGCAAGTGGCGAGAGCGAGATGGCAGCACGCGTGCCGTTGCCCTCGTAGAAGCGCTCGACCGCGTCGAACTCCTCGGCACTCACCGGACTCGCGAAGCCAGCGCCGTAGATCATGTTGACCGGCGATCCGGGTGCGAGGAACAGCGCGAGCCCGCCGGCGAACTCGGTGCGCTGGGCTTGCAGTGTGGGATCGAGGCGCATGCAGGTCTCGGCGAAGGTCGCTAGGTCGCGTGCGACCGCGCGCTCGAGGCGGGCGGCCAGCATGCGGTCGGCGAACTGGTGCGACATGCGACCTCCTCCGGGTGCGGCGAGCGGGCAGTTCGTCCAGCATGACGCTGTCAGGGTATACGCTTCAAGCGAACTGCCACTCGCCCCGAGGAGTTCCGCATGACCGACGCATCGCCAGAGTCGCAGGGCACCACCGCCACACTCGAGCCCCCTGCCAAGCCGCCGGCGCCGCCTATGACCACCACCGCCACTCCCGGCCGACCACCGCGCAAGCGCCGCGTGGGCTGCTGGGTCGCCGCGATCGTGCTGATCGTGATCGTGGCGCTCGCCGCTGGCACGTGGTGGCTGATCGCGTCTCGGGCACGCCCCGCGGCGCCGGTCGCAAACGCGAGCGCGTTTGACTCGGCGATGACCAAGGCGATGGTCAAAGCACCGGGCGAACCGGCGACGCCGGTCGATCTGTCCACGATCAAGGCTCGCGGTACGCACACCTTCGACGCGACGTTCACCGCCGACGAGCTGGCCGCGCTGCTCAACGCCTTCCCACATGAGGTCAACGTCGGCAACGCCAGCGTCTCGCTGCAAAACGTCTCAGTCGCGCTGGGGAACAACGGCGAGCTGACGCTCTCCGGAACGGTCTCGTCGGGCGGCTCGGCGTACTCGGGGAAGGCGTCAGGAAAGGTGGCGTTCACCAACGACCAAGTGGTGGCCGCCGGACCGATCAGCGTGCAAGCCGAGGGCATCGATCTGGGCGGCGCGCAGGCGGCCACGGCCACGCAGCTGCTGCTCGCGTACTTCAACGGCTACCTGCGGGCGGCGCCCGGCCTCACGATCACGTCGGCGACCGTCAGCTCCCAAGGCGTGCACGTTCGCGGGCTGGCGCCCGACACCATCACGTACTAGCGCGCCGGACGCGCGCCGACGCCCACGCGCTCGACAGCGTTCCGACCCGCGTCCTAATCGGCGAGCTTGCCGAGCAGCCACGCGATGTTCTCGCCGAGATTGGCCATGTTGCGAAGCGCCTCGGCGTCCCCTTGGACCTCGCCCTTCTCGCGACCGTAGCCCAGGTTCCAGTAGGTCGAGCCCGGGATAATCATCTGCGAGATGAAGAAAAGGTGGTTGATCGAGTCGAACGTGTGGATGCCGCCGCCACGTCGCACGGCCACCACGCCGGCGCCCACCTTGCGCGCGAGCAGCCCGCCGTTGGCCATCGAGACGTAGCCGGCGCGGTCGATAAGCGCCTTCATCTCGGTGCTGACGTCGCCAAAGTAGGTGGGGCTGCCCAAGACGATCGCGTCGGCCTCCCACAGCTTCGGGAAGACCTCGAGCAGGTAGTCCTTGCGGCCGTGGCACTGCCTGTCCTTGGCCTCGAAACACTTGCGACACGCCGTGCAGCCGCGGACGTCCTTGGCGGCCAGCTCGATGAGCTCGCACTCGATGCCCGCCTCGCGAAGCGGCACGAAGGCAGCCTCGATGAGCTGGGCCGTGTTGCCGCCCTTGCGCGCGGAACCGCTGACTGCGACGACCTTCATGAGGACTCCCCTTCAATCACACGAATACTTCGACGAGCAGTTTGGGTCGCGAGGTCTACTCGGCGGCCGAGAGCGCCTCGGGAACGGGCTCGCTACGCAGGGCCGAGATCCAAAAGATGCGATCGGCGATGGTCAGGCCCGTGCCTACGGCAATGTAGAGTATCGCGAGGAAGATCAGCCCGCCGGGTGACTTCGGCAGCGGTGTGAGCTGCCGAAGCACGATGCCCGTACCCATCATCACGGCGATGAATCCCCAGCTCGCCCAGCCAAAGAAGCCGAAGTAGCAGGCGTGGCCGCGGGTCTGAATGCGCGCAACGGCCTTGTCGGCGTAGCGGATCAGGATGTAGCGCGCCTTGAGGCTTCCGATGATGATCGCAGCGATCACGATGACCACGAGCACCCAGATCGCCGGGTGAGCCATGCCCCAGAGCTTGACCATGAAGCTGATCCCAAAGCCCAGCAAGAACCCGAGCCCAACCATCCACATGATGGCTGCAGAGAACATCTGAACTTGAACGCTGGCGCGCGGCGTGAACCTGTCGTACCAGGGCTTGGCGGTGGAGGTGGAGGTCATAGAGTCGCTTTCAGCTATCAGCGCGCGTGGCTTGGCCGAGGCGCACTATCCGACGAACTTCACGATGGCGAGCAGGATAGCAGCCAACGCAAGAACCACGCCGAGAGCGCCGAGAAAGCGCACCCGACCGGTAAGACGCTGCTCGGTCCAACCTCGCTGTTCGTACCCACGCCGCATCAGGATGCGCGCAATGGGTTGTGGTTTGAGCGCGAACATCGCGAAGTACGCTCCAGCGAGCAAGGCAACGAACGCGCCGAACAGTGCGATTCCCTGCAGTCGACTCACGACTCACGCTCCGGTCCCCAGAAGACAGCGGCCACCATACCGGGCCCTGTATGCGAGCCTATCACCGGGCCGAGATCGAAGGTGAGCACCTCACCGATCTCGCACGATCCGCGTAGCAGCACCTCGAGCGCCGCGGCGTCACCCTCGGCGTCAGCGTGCGCGATCACGACCGTGCGTGCTGCCGTATCGACCGCGCGTTTGGCGAAGATCTCGGCCAGCGCCCGTAGGGACTTCTTGCGCCCGCGCACCGTCCGGTCGACCACCAGCTCGCCTCGGCCATTGACGCGCAGGATCGGCTTGACGTCGAGCATCGTGCCGGCAGCAGCCGCCCAGTCGGCAACGCGTCCGCCTCGGCGAAGCGCCTCGAGCGACTCGATCGTGAAGTACACGTTGAGGCACTGCGTGTTGCCGAGCACCCAGGCTTCCAGTTCGTCGATCCCGGCGCCCGCCTCGCGACGACGCGCGGCCTCGAGGACCAGCAGGCCCTGCTGGGCGCTGGCGGCAAGCGTGTCGACGACGCGGATGTCGGCGTCGGTGAACTCGGCCAGCACTGCATCGCGCGCGATCACGGCGGCGTCGTAGGTGCCCGAGAGTCCGGACGAGAAGCTCAAGAGCAGCAACGGCGTGCCCGACTCGGCGGCCGACCGGTACGCCTCGAGGTAGGCAGACATCGGCACCTGAGCCGTGGTGGGCGCCGAGCCCTCCCGCATCCGCGCGTAGAACTGCGCGTGCGGCATCGATGCGCCCAGGTCGTCGAAGTACTGCTCGCCGTCGAGCGTGAACGGGAACTCGAGCACGGCGATCTGCATCGCGTCGGCGACCTCGCGCGTCAGGTCGCAACACGAGTCGGTAACCAGCACGAAGTCCGCGCGCGTCATGCCCAGTCCCGCTGCGTCTCGTAGACGATGCCGATGGCGGGACCGACGTGCAAGCCGATGACCGGGCTGACTGGAATGACGCGGACCGGCCCGCCGGCAAGCGGCTCGATCTGTTCGCGAGCGTAGATTTGCGCCAGGTCGCGGTCGACGATGTAGTGCACGACGACCTGCTTCAAGCCGTAGGCCGAGATATCCTCAGACATCTTGCGGGTCATCTCGGCGAGCGCGCGGGACTGCGTGCGTACCTTCGCGAACGTCACGACGGCGCCCTCTTCCACGGCCAGAATTGGTTTGATCTGCAGCAGACCACCCACCAGCGCCGACGCGCCGCCGATGCGACCGCCCCTTCGCAGGTACTCAAGCGTGTGCGGCGTGAAGAGGTAGCGGGTGCGGCGCAGAGTCTGGCGCGCCGAAGCCACGCAGCGTTCGATCGTCTCGCCGGCGCGAGCGGCCGTAGCAGCCGCGATGGCGCCGAAGCCTTCCTCCATCGAGTTGGAGCCACTATCGATCAGCTCGATGCGCGCGCCGGGAAACTCGCCGCAGATCATCTCGGCAGCCATGCGCGCCGTCTGCAACGTGCCGCTCATCTTCTCCGAGATGAAGACGCCGATCACATCGCTGCCGCGCTCCAGCGCCCGCCGAAACTCCAGCAGCAGCTCCTCGACTGAAGGCTGCGAGGAGGTGGGAAGCGCCTGCATGTCCGCGAGGCGGCGGTAGAAGGCTGGGATGTCCATCTCCAGTTCGCGCTGGTTGGTGTCGCCATCGTTGATGTAAAGCGAGACGACCTCGATTCCCAGCTCACCGAGGATCTCGGCGGGAATGGAGGCGACGGAGTCGGTGACGACGAGGATGGACATGGTGCGTCTCCCAGCTGAACTGAGCGGTCAGTCTTCACGCTCGCCACGATACACGAGCGCACTGCTCGCCGATGAGGTTGCATAGATGCCCCGGCGAATTGTATCAGCCTGTGCCGCCAACGAATGGCCCGCGGATTGCTCTGCCCTATCCACCATCGTGTGCTGTGACGCCACTCACAAGAGACTGCACCCGAGTGCCCCCGGCACCTACCAGTTACCCGCGCGATGGTCGATAAATCAAGTACACGACACGGCGCATCTTCAAGCACGGAGGACACGTTGCTCACACAAACCGCCGGCCTAGGTCAGCTCAGGTCGTTTCACACGTCCGAGACGCGCGAGCTCTTCCACGTGCTCCTCAACGCGACGTCGGCCGCCGAGGCCAACCTTGCCCTCGAGGTACTCAGAGGACTCGTGCCCGAGAAGCCCTTGGTGACCGCGTGCAATCTTCGTGAGGTCCTGCGCTCGCTCCCTTGCTCGCCGTTCCAGATGGCGGTCGACACCGAGACGCTGATGAAGACGGCCGGCCTGACACGCGATATCGCGGTGCTGGGCAAAGAGCTTCCCGACGGCGTGGAGGTCTGCGTGACCACGGCAGGCAATCTGGTGCTCGACTTGATCGTGAAGGCCGGCGGAGAGAAGCACTACTGGACGCCGATCCCGGCCACGCACGACTTCGTGAACCCGGCCGTCGTGGACTTGGTCATCACGAGCAGCTACCTACTCGACGCGCTGATGGACCTGATCCGGGCGATGGGCGTCGTCTTCAACCCCAAGTTCTACCTCTCCATAGAGGACTTCCACATGGAGTACGCCGCCGAGGCGATCATGGACCTCGACGAGCTGTTCTAGCCTAGAGCGCACGCGAGCGCGGCTGCCCCCGCGCGCCGCGTCTCACACGTCGCCGCTCGTCACGATCGTGCAACCGGCCTGGGCCATCTCGGTCAACGCCTTGGCGCCATCGTCCGGCGACAGGTTGACTGCTCGGCAGCCATCCTCCACCAAGACGACGTCGAAGCCTTCGCGCCGTCCGTCGAGCGCGGTGAACTTCACGCAGTAGTCAAGCGCCAGTCCTGCGACCCAGATCTCATCGACGCCGCGCGCGCGCAGATACGCCGAGAGTCCCGTGTCCTTGGCGTGGTTGTTGTCGAAGAAGCCGGAGTACGAGTCGATTCGCGGGTCGGTTCCCTTGCGCGCGACATGGTCGACCTGCGCCACATCCAGCCCCGAGTGAAACGACGCACCGGGGGTGTTCTGGACGCAGTGGTCGGCCCATAACACCTGAGGCAAGCCCTCGACGTCGATCACCTCGCCCGCCGAGTGCCCCGGATGGCTCGAGGCGAACGACGCGTGGCCGATGGGGTGCCAGTCCTGCGTCGCCACGACCAAGTCGAAGCGTGGCGCGAGCGCGTTGGCAACAGCAACGACCGCATCGCCGTCAACGACCGGTAGGGACCCGAACGGCATGAAGTCGTTCTGGACGTCGATCAGTAGCAAGGCGCGCATGGTCGGCTCACTTCCCTGGGTTCTCGGCGAGGCCACGTGCCTTGAGCACGAGCTCGGTGCGGACGTCGTTGACACTCTTCTCCAGCCCCACGGGGTAGGTGTGCGGGTTCAGGAAGCGCGTGATCGACGGGTCGAGCGAGGCGAGCGAAGCCGTGGCCCGGTCGCGCACCTGCGCGATCGCGGGCCGCTCGTAGACGAGCCGCCCAGCGCGAAACACCGGGACGAGCAACTCCTCGCTGGTTGCGTCGGCCGCGAAGCGCTTGCAGCGCGTCGAGTCGGCCGGGTCGATCATCGTTACCTCGCCTGACGGTGGCCGAGTGACGTCCCAGACCATGTCGCCGGAGAGCGATCCGTCTTCGCGCCGATACCGTCGCACGCCGAGCACCCCGGGCGTGGTGACCTTCGCGGTCTGCTCGGAGACCTTGACGCGTGGCGTCCAAGCCGCCTCCCCGTCCGGCCGCACGGCCGAGAGCTTGTACACGCCGCCGAGTGCAGGCTGATCCCACGCCGTGGCGAGCTTGGTGCCCACACCCCACATGTCGATGGCCGCGCCCTGATCCTTGAGCGACGTGATGAGATGCTCGTCGAGCTCGTTGCTCGCCACGATGTGCGCCTCGGCAAAGCCGCCTTCGTCGAGAATCTCGCGCACGCGCTTGGACAGCCACGCCAGATCGCCCGAGTCGATGCGCACGCCGATCATCTCGTGGCCTTGCTCGCGCAGCTTGCGGCCGATCTCGACGGCGTGGCGCGCGCCTTCGAGCGAGTCGTAGGTGTCGACCACGAACGTGCAGTTGTTGGGGAGCGCCTCGGCGTAGGCCTCGAAGGCTTCAAGCTCGGTGTCCCACGCCATGACCCACGAGTGCGCGTGGGTGCCGCTGACAGGGATGCCAAAGCGCGCACCAGCCAGAGTGTTGGACGTCCCCACGCACCCGCCCACGTACGCCGCGCGACTCGCCGAAAGTCCGCCGTCGGGACCTTGCGCCCGGCGCAGGCCGAACTCGACCACCGAGTCGCCCGCAGCAGCGAGACATACTCGGCTGGCCTTGGTGGCCACGAGCGTCTGGAAGTTCACTGCGTTGAGCAGCGCCGTTTCCACCAGCTGGCACTGCACGATCGGCCCGCTCACGCGCAGCAGCGGCTCGCGCGGAAACACCGCCGTGCCCTCCGGGATCGCGTCGACGTCGAGGCAGAACTGCAGCTCAGCCAGCCAGCCGAGAAACTCCTGGCCAAACAGCGGACGACCGTCGTTGCCGGTTCGCTCGGCAAGGTAGGCGATGTCGGCCTTGGTGAAGCGCAAGCCGTCCAGGTAGTCGATCGCTTGCTCAAGTCCACAGGCGATCGCGTAGCCGCCGCCAAAGGGGCTGTTACGGAAGAACAGGTGGAAGCATGCGTCGGTCGCCTCCATGCCGGAGGCGTGGTATGCAGCTGCCATCGTGAGCTGATACAGGTCGGTTAGAAGTGCGAGCGAAGGTTGCGTGGTGTCGAGCACCGAGGGCTCCTCTCAAGGGTTCGAATGGTTCTTGCCCGCCCGGGCAGCGATTGCGACCGTCCGGCAGATGCTCGTGCTCAATCGATGTTACAAGATGTGAAATCGGACGAACGGTAGGACGTCGGCCACAGAGTGGAGGGTATAACGAGCAGGCAACCTCGAGGGTGGATTGTGGTTGCAGACCCGTGGAGGTAACGATGGCCCCGTTCATCGAACAGCCCCGCCCAGAGCCAGTGGAGACCTTCGAGCCGCTCGCGATGTCGAACCCGAATCCCGATATCCCAGGTCGACTCGCCGACCGCGTCGGCTCTCTGTACGCTGCTGCGGAGCGCGCCGACCGCACCGCGCGCACCGAGCGTCTCATCCGCCGCGCCGAAGCGCTTCAGTAGCGTCTTCGGGCCCTTCGCTCGTCTCTCCCGCTCCTGCTCCAATTGGCGGCGACTTCGCGCTATCCCTCGTTGCTTGCTCTGACCTGCTGTACCGTGGACCCATCATGGGTCCACGGTTCGTGGAGGTGCCTGCGCGGTGTGCCAGTTCTGTGTCGAGCATGGCGAGGGTAAGCGCTGGTACCTGCAGGCGAGTAACTACGCGTACGACCTGGACAGCGACCTGAAGCGTCGCGAGTACATCATCGAGTTCGTTCGCGGCTTCGACGCGATGCGTTCAAGCGGCATCACTGCCGGCGAGACATTGCGCAAGCTGCCCGCGCCGCTCGCCCGGCTCGGCAGAAACGCCATCTCCAAGCATCAGCAGAAGGTTCACTTCGGACAGCCCGTGCCGCTGGAGGACTGCGAGCAGGTCCTCGACTTGGCGACCAGCATCACGGTCATCCCCTGCATCTGCCGGATGCATCAACGCGGTAAGACTGCCGAGGACGTCTGCATCCTCGTGACCGCCAAGCCGATCGCAGGAGTGCTCGAGGAGGCGTTCGCCGACTACGAGGACGGACCCGACCTCGACGACTTCCACACCATGACCAAGGACGAGACGATGGCGCTGCTGCGCTCGTGCGAGGAGCACGGGCTCATGCACTCCATCTGGACGTTCCAGACGCCCTTCACGGCCGCGATCTGCAACTGCAACCTCGCAAGCGGATGCATGGCCATGAAGCTGACCGCGGGCTACAACATCAAGATGATGTGGCGCGGCGAGACCGTCGCGCAACTCGACGCCCAGAAGTGCAATGGCTGTCATGCGTGCGCGAAACTCTGCCCTTTCGACGCGATCGACGGCTCGACGCGCGGCCCATTAAGGTTCTTGGCCGAGAAGTGCTGGGGCTGTGGGATCTGTCGCACGGGTTGTCGGCAGGGCGCCATCAAGCTCGTCGACCGCCGCACGATTCCAGCGGTCGCCAACCTCTGGTAACCCCTGCGCGCTTGAGAGCCCCCGCCATGAGGCGGAGGCTCTCGTTGGTCGCTCGTGTTTGTGCGGACGCGCCGCGCCTCGCCCTACTTCGTTTGCCGGTAGCCCACCATCGCCGCGCCGGTGGAGTCGCGCAGCGTCATGATGTCGCCTTCCATGGCGTAAGTCGTGGCCTTCTCGAGGGCGGCCAGGTATGCAGTCTCTTGCGCCATGAGGTCTTCGGGTCCCGCCATCTTGGTTGACACGATCGGCCCGACCTTGATCGTGCTGTCAGACGAGGTGTAGGTCGCGTTGTACTGGTTGACGCCACCGTTGCCGCTTACCGTGCCGTCCTTGGCGAACAGCGCCGTGACAGTCGCAGAAGACTCGGCGCCTTGGAATCCACCGTGACCGTTGTTGTACATGACCATCTTCCAGTTGGTGCCGACCAGTGGCACCGGCACGTCTACAACGTACTCAACGGTCGCGACTCCGCTCGAGTCGAACAGCGTGAGCGAGTCTTCGTCGGCAGCGTAGCTAACGGCGTTGCCCAGCGCCTTGACGTAGTTGGTCTCGGCTCTCATCGCGACCGGCGAGCCGGCACGCTGCGTCATCGCGCCCATCGTGATCGCGATGTCGTTAGCCTTCGGGGCAACGTAGGTGGCGTTGTAGACGTTGACGCCCGTACTCCCGTTGATCTTGCCTGCCGAGAACTTGGCGGTTATCGGCGAGGAGCCTGTGTAGGCGTTGCCAACGAGCTTGTCGACCTTCCAGCTGTGCGCCTCAAGCAACTTGGCGTTGCTCGGCTGGGCCGAGCAGCCGCTGGATGCGACAGCCAGAAGAGCGCACAGACAGACCAGCAGCACCAGTCGGAATCGCAACACGGCGGACCTCCACATGCGTCGAGTCGGTGGCTTGGAGCACTGTCGGTGCGCCTTGGCCAAGGTCTTTGAAGGATTGTGCCCATGGGCGCCCACCTGCGAACGGGCGCACGCAGGGCCGGGCGTCCCAGGCGGCGGATTGCATGCGCACAGCCGCCTACTTGCTCGGGATGACTATCACCGCAGTGGCGTTGCGCTGGTCGTTGATCGCAGCGAGCCGCTCGGCATTGTTGAGCCACACGACGGACAAGAACAGTCCCGTGGCAATGCCGGCCGCAAGCATCGCTCGGGCCGCAAACACGCGCTTGCGGCGCAGGAAGAACCACGCGGCTCCACCGCCGACCAGCGGCAGCGCCAAGGTCGGAATCCACCAGAGTAGCCAGACGTACGACCGCTTTTCACGCGGCACGGCGGGCCGTTCGGCAATGTCGGAGTCGTCTGCGGGGGTCACGGGAGCGTTGGGGCCACTTTGCCCGGCGGAAAGTCGCGCCGCGCTCGCGGGCGGCGGACCGACGGGCGGCTGGGATGCCCGCTCAGGTGCCGCAGCAGTCGGAGCGACGCCGTCGTAGTCGCCGAGCAACAAATCGATCGCGGACCGGCCATCCGCCGTGAGGTCTGCGGGCTGCGAGATGGCGCTCGGCGCCGAGGGCGCCGACGCGCTGACGGCCAGCGGAGGCGGTGCGAGGAGTCCCGGATCGGGCGCTGCGCCAGCTACGAGCTCGCCCCTGACGAGGCACAACTCCTTCTCGGCAGCGTGCGCCTCGAGGTACGCGCTCAGCGCCGCCTGACGGGCATCCTCGGGAAGCGTCTGCAGGTCGGCAGGGCGCACTCGGCCGTTAAGGCCCAGTACCATCGATATGTAGCTGTCGGTCTTGTCGGCGTTGGTCGTCACGCCACTCCCCTTGGCCGCGAGCGTTTTCGCTCACAGTATCGGCAGTCAAGGCATGCGACGTGAAGAGGCACGGGGCCGCAAGTGACCGAAACCCGGCCGATCGACTCTCAGCCGATCTCGGCCAGCGCGTCCGGCAGGTCTGCGATCGAGTCGATGAGCAGGTCTGGCTTGCGCTCGCTTCGCTCCAGTGTCGCAAGCGAGAACTTTCCCGTGCGTACCAGCACCGATCTGGTGCCTGCGGCGTGCGCACCAGGCACGTCGGAGCAGATGTCATCCCCGACCATCACCGCCGAGTACGGGTCGCCGCCCACGTCGTCGAGCGCCATGCGGAGCAGCTCGGTCGAGGGCTTGCCGACGACGTGTGCTTCCCGGTTGGCCGCCCACTCGAGCGCCGAGACGAAGGCGCCGGTATCGAGCGAGGGGCCGTCGGGCGAGACGAACCAGCGCCCCTTCTGCAGGGCGAGCAGCTCGGCACCATCGCGCAGCGCGCGAAACGCGGCGTTCAGCCGCTCGTACGTGAAGCCCTCTCGACAGTCGCCGACGACGACCCAGTCGGCCCCGTCACCGTTGGTGCGAAACGAAGCGAACTCAGACTCGATCGAAGACGGCAGCAACAGGAAGCAGCGCGCATGTTCTTGGCGCGCGAGGAAACGCTTGGCGGCCGAGACCGGCGAGAAGATCTCGCTGGTCTCGGCGGGAATCTTGGCGGCGGTGAGGCGCGAGAGGATGGTCGAGACGGGAACCGAGTCGATGTTGGTGACGAACCGCACGGCCAGACCGGCGCTCTTCAGCTTGGTGACTGCCGCTGCTGCGCCCGGGTACGGCGTGCCGTCTCCGCCGAGTAGCGTACCTTGGATGTCGAGGAGCGCTGCACGAAGCGGTGTGGTCTGCACATCGGTCACGTTCTTGCACCTCTCGTCAGCCGAAAGATGGCGCGCCCGCCGGTGTGGGATGGCCACCGGCGGACGCCTTGTCACTGTTGTATCCCCCCAGTGTTGCCAAGAGGTTTCGTACTCGCATCACCTGGCGTAACAGTCGGTGGATGACGCCACGGGACGCCTGGCATCTCGCCCATCACGATCGACGTTTCGGGCGGGCATCGGTCTTGACCTGCCGTTTGCCGACGATGAACGCTGCTGCGGTCGCCGGCTCGAACGCATCACCCCCGGGTGCCGAGCTGGTCAGTATCGCCTGTCCCAGCGCGATGCGCTTCGCGTGCTCGTCGTCCTCATCACACGTAGTCGAGAGGAACACCCCGACCAACATGCCGTCCTCCCTCCACACCTCCACCGCGTACTCCCACTGCCACCGCGCTCGCAACGAACGCTCCATCGCTGCGTCGCTTGACGAGTCGAGCGGCGCGACGCGGTCAAACGCGGGGTCCTCACGCTGCGGCCAGTCACCTTCGCTGCCGGACGCCGTCCACGCGTCGACGATCAGCGCTGTCTCGCGCACCGCTAGGTCCGGGTCGCCCTGGGCTCGGGCCAACCAGCGTTCCCTAGGCGCGCACGCGACGCGTGCAAGCATTGCCACGGCGCGCAGGCGAGTAGCTCGGCTGCCGCTTTGAAGCGCGCGCTCCAATACGCGCAGCGCTCGCGAATCGCTCTCTTCACACACCGCCATCACCTCCTGTTAGCCACACCGTAGCGCGGGGGTCTGACAAGAACGGCGCCGAGCAGGTACTCTCGGCAGACACGACGCGTGCCACGATGAGGAGCCCCATGTCGGCGAAGAAGAGCACGAAGCGCGAGTTCGACTGGCGTTCGTACAGCAAGCCCGCGCGCTTGCTCACGCCCGGGCAGGAAGACGCTCTGTCCTCGGGCATCCTTCGCCCGCTCCTCGACCTCGCACTGGCCGGCGACGGCGTCAGCCTCGAGATTCGCGCGCGCCAGGCGACGCTCTACTACCGTGGCGTGAGCCTTGCCCGCATCTCCGGAAAGTCCGAGTCGTTCTCGGCAAGCATCGACGCCAACCTGCGACTCCGGCGAGCCGAGCGCCCCGGCTCCGAGCAGCTCGAGACATGGCCGCTGACCACCGCCGAGCAGGTCTCGGCGTGCCTCGGGGAACTCGCGAGCTTGCGCGCGCTGCTGGACGGATTCGCCGCCGAGGAGCACGTCTCGGCGCGCGAGCAGCTGACCGCGTTCGCGGCGGCCAATCGCGCCAACCCCGAGCGTGCCGAGCTCATCGTCGTCGACATCGAGTACCAGTACGCGCGGCGCCGCTTTGACTTCGTTGCGATGCGCCGCGCGACCAGCGTGGGCGGTGCGGGTGCTTTCACCACGCCGAGGCTCGTGATCGGCGAGCTGTACACCGGTCACCGTTTCCCCGACGCGGTGGGCGGCATGACGTCGTTTGGCGCCGACGCTGCCGAGTTCGCACACGCGCTGGCGCAGGAGCACCTGATTCGCGCGCAGGCCGAGCTCGGCGAGCTAGCCGCGCAGAGGCAGCGGCTGGGTCTGGTGCCCGAGATGCCGTTCGCGCACTTCGCCGAGGGGCTGCCCGAGCTGTTGGTGGTATTCACCAACCCGACGTTCTTCACGCCGGCGTTCGACGCTCCGCTGGCCGAGCTGCACGACCGGCTCGTCGCCCGCCACTACCCGACCGAGCTGCTGCGTCTAGCTGCGGTGGGCGAAGCGAGGCCGGAAAGCGACGATGCGTCGCTGGCCGTCGGCGAGGATGAACTGCTCCACTACCGCGCGTTCAAGGGCATGCGCAAGCGCCTGCAGGGGTAGCGCGAACGAGCGAGCCGACCGTCCGCTAGTCGAAGACGAAGCCAGCCTCAAACGCGCCGAGGCACGCGTCGACCGCTTCAGCATCGTAGAGAACGTCTCGGCCGGCGGTTATCTCGGCCAGCGCGGCGTCCACTCCTACGGCGGGACGGTACGGACGGTGCGAGCTCATCGCTTCGACCACGTCGGCCACCGCGAGCAGTCGGGCCATCGGCAGTATCTCGTCGCCCACCAAGCCGTCCGGGTAACCGGAACCATCGAGCCGCTCGTGATGCTGCCGAGTAATCTCGGCAAGCGGCCAGTCGAGCCGGACCGACAGCAGGATGTCGGCGGTCGCTTGCGCGTGCTCCTTCATCAGGTCGTGCTCAGCCTTGCCCAGCGCTCCAGGCTTGGCCAGAATCTCGGCAGGGACCGTGACTTTGCCGATGTCGTGCCGTCGCGCGGCCACCGCCATGCGGTCGGGCTCGATGCTCGGCAGGCCGAGCTGCTCGGCCATCGCGTCGGCCAGCAGAGCGACTCGCTCCTGGTGCCCGGCGGTGTAGGGGTCGCGAAGTTCGACGGTGCGCATGACCACGGCCACGATCGCGTCGAGCTCTGTGCGAACCTCGGCAAGCTTGGCGGTGCGCTCGGCGACGAGGCCCTCCAACTCGAGGCGGTACCGCTCGGCGGTCTCCTCGGCGTTGATCCGCGCCGTCAGATCGCGAAACACCGTCATGAACGCGGGCTTCTCGGCGAAGACCAGAGGGGCTGTGGCGGTTTCGACGACCAGCTCCGCACCGTCGGGACGCACCAACATGACGCGCAGCGGTTCCCGGGTGATTCCTTGGGTTGCCATCTCGATGACGCGTTCGCGCACGGCCTCACGCGAGTCCTCGCGAATCATCGGCCAAAACGAGGTGCCAACGGCCGCCTCGGCGTCCACACCCATAAACGCGCTCATAGCGTGGTTTGCCTTCACGATCAGCTCGCCGTCGTGGACAACGCTCGGGTCCGGCGACATGTCGAACAGCACCCGGTAGTTGTGCTCGGACTCCGCGGCGGTGGCCTGCGCACGATCCCGCTCGGTCACGTCGCGAATCACCGCGAGAATCGCCGGGCGTCCTTGGTAGGTCACTGGCTTGGCGGCGATAACGCCGTGAATCTCGGCGCCCGCGCGCGTGACCAGGCGTTCTGGCATCAGAGGCTCGGTCTGTCCCGCTGCAAGCATCGCCGAGACGCGCTGCACTACGGTGTCGCGATCCTCGGGATGAACGAAGTCGATGATCGGCAGACCGACCGTATCGGCCGACGAGCCAAAGCCGAAGCGCGTCGCGCCGGCCTGGTTGATCTCGAGCAGCGTGTTCCCGTCGTGGATGAGGACGGGATCGGGACTGAGTTGGAACAGATCGTCGAACAGGCCAGAGGCGTCCGCCGCGATTGGCAGTGCGCCGTCGGGGCCTGGCAGGGTCCCGGGTAGCTCGGACATTGGCTCGCTCCAAGTTGTGTGCAGGAAGGCATGTGCAGCGGGCCCAAGCATATAGGACGTTAACCGTGCCGAGAATATCCCTCCGACAAACGGCCCTTGCCCGCCGGAGCCCAGAACGATTCGCTACTCGTCTGGCAGCACCGCCACGCCCCAGCCGGTGCCGGTGTGCGTGCAGATCGTCGAGCCTGCCTCGTAGACCACCAGCTCGGCGGCGGTGAAACGCTCGGCGATCTTGTCCCGCACCCACTGTGCCCGCTCCAGCGAGAGTGCGTGGCCAACTGCGAACCGCCCGCGCGTCTTGTCGCCCATCTGCTCGGCGACCCAATCCAGGGTGTGACACATCGCCGCCCTGTCGCCGCGACTGCGGGCAAGCGGCACGAACGCGCCGTCGGCGCCAACGGTGAACGTGACTTTGAGGTTGAGCAGCGAGCCAACGAACGCGCCCACGCGCCCGATACGGCCGCCCTTCTGCAGGTTGCTCAGGCTGTCGAGCCCCACGATGAGCTTGGTGCGCTCGCGGACGCGTGCGAGCCGCTCCATCGCCGAGACCGCGCTCAGCCCTTCTCGCGCGGAATGGGCCGCGTCCATGACCTGCCAGCCCAGCCCCCACGAGAGGTTTCGCGAGTCAAAGACGTGGACGCGCCCGGCGAAGCGCTCGGCAGCCTGACGCGCGCCCTCGAACGTGCCCGACAGCTTCGAGGAGATGTGCACCGAGACGACCTCGTCGGCGCGCTCGAGCGCGCGCTCGTAGGCGTCGATGAAGGCGCCGACGGGCGGCTGGGAAGTCGTTGGCAACGCCGGGGCGGCGTTCATGCGCTCGAAGAACTCGACCTGCGAAAGCGTACCGTCCTCAAACGTCTCCTCGCCGATCGTCACCGAGAGCGCAACGACGGCGATGCCGTGCTCGGCGGCCTGCGTAAGGGTCAGGTCGGCGGTTGAGTCGGTGACGACGCAAAACTTTGGGACGTTGGGGCCGCTTTGGGCCATCGTTCCTCCTGGGACCCTGCTCGATTTGGCCTTGTGCGTCGCACCTGGTTGGCGCACGTGGCGGTTTCTTGGCGACCCGCGCCATTGGCAGCATTCGCCACGCGCCCCTCAAAGACCTGCCAGCTCAGGCGTGCCACCGGCCCCAACCGGGTACGTTCTTGTGCAAGCCGGCGCTACCCCGGCACCCTGCTAACCGCAACGGAGGCTTCGTGGTCGACGAACCGCTCTGGTGGCGCCGCCCGATGCTGCGCGAGGACGACGACGAGACGCGCCGAGCAAGCTGGCTCGAACTCTTCGTCGACCTGATGTTCGTGGCCATCATCTCGGCGTGCGCCAGGGGGCTCGCCCTCGACGTGACGCTTGCGGGCGTGGGCCGCTTCATCGTCGTGTTCCTGCCCGCATGGTGGATCTGGCTCGGGCTGACCGTCTACAACGACCGCCTCGACACCGACGACGTGAGCCATCGGCTGTCGTTCTTCGCGATCATGCTCGCCCTGGGCGGAATGGCCGTTTCGGCGCGCGAGTTCTTCGGTGGTGGCTTCGCAATCTACGCGCTGTCCTACGTGGCGGCGCGCGTCGTCATCGTCGGGCTGTGGCTGCGTGGCGGGCTGCACAACCCGCGCCTGCGGCCGCTCACCACGCGCTATGCGATCGGCTTCTCGCTGGCCGCCGCACTCTGGCTCGTGGCGCTGGCGCTACCGTGGCCGGCTCGGCTGTGGGTGGTTCTCGCCGCCATCGTCATCGACTTCGGGACACCCGCGCTGACGATGGCGGCCCAAAGCACGCTGCCGCGCCTCTCGCGCTCGCACCTGCCGGAGCGCTTCGGGCTGTTCATCCTTATCGTCTTGGGAGAGTCGGTGATCTCGGTCGAGCAGGCCGTAGGCAACAACTACCTGCGCGGTTCGCTCGCCCACATCACGGCCGGACCTGCGGCGCTCGCGCTTGCGTTCGTTCTGTGGTGGCTCTACTTCGACCACGTCGCCGAGAACCCACCGCTACCGGGAGCGCTCATGACGCTGGCCTGGTCGTATCCTCACCTCGTGCTGGCGCTCGCGCTAGGCATGCTGGGCGCGGGAATCCAGGCCTACGTAGGCGTCGCAAGCGCCAATCCGCGGGCGACAACGATGCTCGTGTGCGTTGCGGTGGGCGCCGCCTACGCGATGATCGGCGTCCTGGAGTTCATGACCGAGCCGTCCGCCGAGCGTCACCATCCGGTGCGGTCGCTGGGCGTCCACGGCGGCTCGGCGTTCGTGGCGGTGTTCGCAGGCTTCCTGAGCGGAATCACCGACGACGTGTGGATCTTCCTCGTACTGGTGGCGCTCGGAGTGCTGCAGATCGTCTACGGCTTTGCGACGCGCGCCCGGCACCTGCGCTGGGATGCCGAGGAGACCGCTGAGGGCTGACGCGGGAAGTCGCTCCGTGCCACCTCCTGCTGGAAGGAACACCGCCCGATGCCCAACACC
Source organism: Coriobacteriia bacterium (assembly GCA_031292615.1). Taxonomy (NCBI): domain Bacteria; kingdom Bacillati; phylum Actinomycetota; class Coriobacteriia; species Coriobacteriia bacterium. Next base: position 25,193 of record JARLGT010000063.1, read on the forward strand.
ATCCGCTACACCCCGGACGACGAGCCGTCGCGAGCGCTCGCGGCAGCCGACCCTCGGCTTGGCGCGCTCATCGCGCGTGTCGGCGGTGTCGAGTTCACTCGCAACGACGGCGCTGACCGCTTCGCGATGCTCGTGCGCGGCGTGGCCGGCCAGCAGCTTTCCGGCGCGGCCGCGCAGCACATCTTCGACCGCCTCTCGGAGCAGATCGGTATGACGCCGCGGGCCTTGGCCGAGGCCAGCGACGAGCAGCTTCTCGGCGTGGGGCTGTCGCATCGCAAGGCCGAGTACATCCGCGACCTTGCGCGGGCCGTGCTGACGTGCGAGGTCGACCTGGCCGGCGTCGACAATCTGACCGACGAGCAGATCGTCGCGCAGCTCACGAGCGTGCGGGGCATCGGTCCGTGGACCGCGCACATGTTCCTGCTCTTCGCACTGCATCGGCCCGACGTGATCGCGCCAGGCGACCTCGGCATCCGTCAAGCTGCGGGCAGGCTCCTTGAGCTTGGCCGAGAAGCCACGCCCGCCGAGGTGGAGTCGGCAGCCGAGCTCTGGCGACCGTACCGCTCGGCTGCGACGTTCTACCTCTACCGCGAGGCTGGGATGGGACGGGAGGCTGTGCGCGCAGAAGCGCACGAAGGTGGCGCAGCATCCGAGTGAAGTTTCCGTGGGGAATTCGCGAAGACCGCCAGAGGGCGCAAAGTTCGCTATTGAGCGATGCGGGACCGCCACATCCCACTTCTCGCTCCTGAAGGGAGTCTCACGATGACGGACACGAATCAGACGCCGGAACCCACACCGGCTGAGACACCGACAGCCCCGCTGCCGACCACGCCCGAGGCCGAGCCGGTCCCCTACGCAGCGCCTGCTGCGGACGCCACCGCGCCCATGCCCGAGGCTGCGCCACCCGTCCACCACCACGGAGTCCACGTCGCCCACCGCGTCAGCGAAGGCGCCATCGTCGCCATGATCGTGGGTGCGTTGCTGTTCGGCCTGCTGTCCTTCGGTATCGGCTGGGCCGCTCGCGGCGCCGCAACTCGCTTCGAGAGCCAGCGCGCGGGCATGATGGGCCAGGGCTACGGACAAGGCCAGAACGGCCTTCCCCTCGGCCATCCCAACATCGGTGGAGGCCGTCGCGGCATGATGCGCGGCCAGGGCAACAGCGGCTACGGCTACGGCCAAGGCGGCCAAGGCAGCGCCCAGGGCTATGGCCAGGGTTACGGCCAGGGTTACGGCCAAGGCAACGGTCAGGGCTGGGGCCAGGGCAATCCGGGCGCTAGCGCTCCTGCGACCGGCAGCGGCTACTAACCCGCACTTCATCGGTCTTGTGAAGGCCCGCTTCGACTCGTCGGAGCGGGCCTTTCTGCGTCCTGCAGCCGGACCGGACCGCGCTCTCAATCCTTAACACACCTCTAATCGAAAACTCACCGAGCGCCTGCCCGCGCGAGGCAAGATACGACGTAGGGCAACCAAGAGAGCCTCTCGGCCCGGCAGCCGACGTGCACAGCCACTACGAGGGAGTCGACATGAGCGCTGAAGTAAACCTGGAGCGCAAGAACGCCGAGCGGATCTTCGCGCGGGCCTTCACGGTACTGGGCGGCGTCTTCTGGGTTGGACTGGCCTTCGCCGGCCCGTACGTCTACGGCGGCAAGGACGTGCTCGGCGCGTTCCAGACGGCCATCTTCCCCCTCGCGTTTACTGTCGGCATCTTGGTTCTCGGCTGGTTCTACGAGCGGCTGACAGCGCTGATTCTGGCGCTCGCCGCCGTTGGCACCATCGCCTGGGGCCTGATCTGGGGCGGCTGGGAGCCGTTCGTGTGGGGCATCATGCTGGTGTTCTTCGTGACCCCCACGGTCGTCTCGGCCGTGCTCTTCTACCTGGCGGGCAACGTCGTCACGACAGAGTCCAGCGCCGAGGCCGAGATCGCAGCCTAGACCGTCGCGCGAACGCATACGAAGCTCCGAGGGCCGGTGCGAGAGCACCGGCCCTTCGCGCGGCACCTAGTCGCTTTGCCCGGCCACAAGCGGGTATCCTCGGGGGTGGACTGGCAGACTCGAGCAGATAGGGCCGCTCATGCCCGAAGAGCACATACTCGTAGTAGACGACGAGGAGTCGATCCTCAAAGTAGTCGACTACGCGCTATCACAGGCGGGCTACATCGTGCACACCGCCGTCGACGCCGATGGCGCCGAGGCGGCACTGCGTGAGCTACGGCCCGACCTCGTGATCCTCGATGTGATGCTGCCGGGCGGCAAGTCCGGCCTCGACATCGCGCGCGACATTCGAACGACCTCCAACGTGCCCATCATCATGCTGTCGGCCAAGGGCGACGAGGTCGACCGCATCCTCGGCCTGGAGTTCGGCGCCGACGACTACGTGACCAAGCCTTTCTCCCCGCGCGAGCTGGTCAGCCGGGTCAAGGCGATCCTTCGCCGGGTCGGCCCGGCAGCCGCCTCTCCACGGACGCGGATCGAGGTCGGAGGCCTGGTCGTCGACGAAACGTCGCGGCAGGTCAGCCTCGACGGCAAGCCGATACACCTCACGAGCTCCGAGTACGGCATCCTCGTGCTGCTGGCCCGCCACCCCGGCAAGGCTTTCGCGCGACAGGCGATCCTCTCGGCGCTGTGGGACGAGTCGCCGGTGGGCGACGAGCGCGCTATCGACGTCCACATCCACAACATGCGCGAAAAGATCGAGACCGATCCCAAGACGCCGACGTACCTCCTCACGGTGCGCGGCTTCGGCTACCGCCTCCGAGAGGCATAGGCGTTGGCGCGCCGCGTACGAGCCTCAGTTCGGCTTTGGCAGACCGAGCTGTTCGTCACCGTCATCGTCGTGGCCATCCTGATCCTCTCGGCATCGCTGACGCAGGGGCTGCAGCGAACGCTGACCGACGCTGGCACGGCATCTCAGTTGCGCAACGCCTCGGCGCTCGCCTCGCAGCTCTCCGAGCAGTTCCCGATGACGCCGGCCAGCCTGCAGCGCATCCGCTCTCAAGTCGCCTCGTATCACTCGATCTACGGCGACTCGGTGTGGGTCTACGCCACCGACGGCCGAGTCATCACTTCGGCGGTAACTGCATCACCACCCGCCGATATCTTGCAGGCTGCTCGCATCCAAGGCCTCGCCGATAACCCCCCGTACTCGACGATGTCGCTGAAGGGCGACGGCTATGTTGTGGCGGGCAAGGCGATCTACCAACCCAGCGGCGAGCGCGTTGGTACCGTGGTCGTCTCTGGCAGCGTGGACGCGGCGATGGCCGTCCTCGAGGCGGTTCGCAGCCGCCTTTGGGTCACCTTCTGGGTGGCACTTATCGTCGCCGGAGCGCTGGGCTTCGCGTTCTCCGAGTTCATCGGTCGGCGGATACGCGCGATGTCCGAGGCGGCGGCATCCATCGCCGACGGCGACTTCAGCCAGCGCCTCCCCACCGGCTGGCTGCCGGACGAGATTCACGACCTGGCGCTCAGCTACAACCGAATGGCGAGTAAGCTCGGCGAGGCGTTTTCTGCCGTGCGCCAGCGCGAAAGCGAGATCGCTGCGGTGGTCGAGTCACTCGCCGAGGGCGTCATCGCGTTTGACTCGGCGGGTACGGTGCGCGTCATCAACCCGGGCGCGCGACGGCTCCTCAGCGACCCCGACGTCGACCTGACCGGCGCCGCGGCAAGCGTCATCACCAGCGACCCAGCGGTACTCGATGCGATCGCCGCGGGGCTTGCAGGCAACGCCGCTACCGCCGTGACGCAGCTCGGCCCGCACACGGTCCTGCTGCACTCCACGCCGCTTCTCGACGCTACCGACCAGGCCACCGGCGCGGTCCTGCTGCTCTCCGACATCACCGAGCAGAAGCGACTCGACGACGCGCAGCGCCGGTTCGTCGCCAACGCGAGCCACGAGATGCGCACCCCGATCGCGGCCATCAAGGGGCTGCTCGAGCTGCTCGAAGACGGCGCCAAGGACGACCCGGCAGTTCGCGACGACTTCATCGGCACCATGCAGCTCGAAGTCGACCGACTCGGCCGCCTGGTCGCCGACTTGCTCACGCTCGCGCAGCTCGAGGCCGGGACGTTCGCGCTCGACGTCGAGCCTGAGTCCGCCGAGTCGCTGCTCGGGCGCGTAGCCGGCGTGATGCGCGCGCTGGCCGATCGCGCGGGAGTGGAACTCGCCGTCGAGCTGCCGGCCGGCGACCTGATGGTGATGGCCGATCGCGACCGGATCGTACAGGTGCTGCTCGGCTTTGCCGACAACGCGTTGAAGCACTCCAAGCGTGGGCAGCGCGTCGAGTTGCGCGCGAGGCGCAGCGGCGCCAGCGCCGTGCTCGAGGTCGCCGATCAGGGCCCCGGCATCGCCGCCGGCGACGTGGACAGGATCTTCGACCGCTTCTACCGCGCCGACGAGGCTCGCAGCTCGCGCGGCGCAGGACTTGGCCTCGCGATCGCCAAGGAGATCGCCGAGGCGCATGGGACGACGGTCACGGTGTCGTCCACAGACGGTGGCGGCGCGACGTTCGGGCTCGAACTTCCGCTGGCCGAGTAGCCTTTCCACAAGCGGGGGCGAGTGCTAACGCAACCCTAACGTCGCACAAACCGCAGGCTCACGCCGGTGACGTATGTTCATCTCGGCGCACGCCACAACACGTGCGCTGTCGAGCCCGGCAGCTCGCCAAAGAACCTGCTCGCAACGCCTACGCCTGGCCCGACTCGGCTTTTGCGCCGCATCGGAGGTGGACGGTGTCCGATCACCCTGCAAGCCCGCTCGAGCGTCCCGACAACGCCGCGCCAGTCGCGCCCGTCGAGGAAGTGCTCGCGTGCTCCATCCATGCCGCGCCACCCCCCATGGAACGCCGCTCGTTCCTCGTTTGGATTGCGAGCGGCCTGCTTGCAATAGGCGGGGTTCTGGCAGGTGCCACGGTCGTTGAAGCGCTCGTGCCTCCGTCTCGCTCGATCGACGGCAAAACCAAGGTAGGCCGAGTCGCGGTCGCAAAGCTTGCGGATCTGCAGGTGGGCAAGCCGGTGGCTACCGACTACGGAGACGACGTGCTCTGGGTCATCAAGACCTCGCCCACTCAGGTCGCCGTGCTCAACCAGGCGTGCCCGCACGTCGGATGCAAGCTCAGCTTCAACCCCAACACGAAGCACTTCGACTGCCCCTGCCACGCGAGCCATTTCGCGATGGACGGCAAGCGGATCGACGGCCCGGCTCCCCGCAACATGGACCCGGCGGCTTTCGAGATCGTGAACGGTGAAGTCATCGTATCCAGCGCGAAAGCATAGGGGGGTGGTGTGAGATGGCAAACATCGGTGATCGCCTC
>JARLGT010000064.1 GCA_031292615.1 Coriobacteriia bacterium
CGGCGCAATCGCCGGCACGTTCATCCAGATCGAGACACCTCCGCAGCTGCGCGGCCGAGTGATGAGCTTCTACTCGATCACGCTGATCGGACTGCCGTCGCTGGGAGTTCTGGGTGTGGGCGCGCTTGCCGAGTGGCTCGGCGGAGCGCAAGGGACTCCGCGCGCGGTGCTCTACGGGGCGATTCTGCTAGCGGTGATCCTGCTGGCCACCGCACCCACGATGCTGCGCGCGCACATCGAGCCCGCGAGTCCGAGCGATGCCAAGCGCGCGCCCTAGCTACTTGCGCGTGAACGTGAGCGCTGAGCCATTGGTTAGATTGCCGAGAACCGCCGAGACCTTCAGCGTGTTGCCGTCGAGCTGGTAGTACCAAAACGTGGGGCGGTCGGGGAAGTCCGCATACACGAGCGTGACCGTCGGCGCCCCCGAGTTGGAACCCGTCTGGTACGTGCCGGTAAACGCCACGGGGCTTCCGATGGCGCTCTTGCCGGCGTAGCGGAATCGGCCATCGGCGAAGAACGTGATGTCGGACAGGCTCGCGTCCTTGCCCGCCGTGTCCGGCGACGTCCACTGCCCCACAAGGCTGGCTTGCTTTGCCGGTGGCTGCTTTGCCGGGGCCTGCTTTGACGGGGCGCAGCCAAGCAGCGCCACGCCGAGCAGCGCCAAGACGCTTGCCCCGATCATGCACCGCTTCAGCAAGCCTGCGCTCCTTCGATCGGGGACGACGCTCGTCGCCCAAGGTGATGCCACAACATCATTTCGTCGCCGTGGGCGGATAGGGCGTGCCTTCCGGTGTCGCCTTGAGCAATACCGGCTTTCTCGGCGCCTGCGAAAAATCGAACGAGTCGATCAGGTCGTACGCCTGAGTGTCGCGCGTCGTAAGCGACGCCACCCCGAAGCGCTCCTCAACCAACTTGAGCCACGACTCGAACGACGCCATCCGATGGTCGATGAAGCCGCGTTTGGAGTAGGGACTGATCACCAGCGACGGAACGCGCAAGCCGAGCCCGTACTGATCGACCTTGGGCGGCATGACGTGGTCGTAGAAGCCGCCCCAGTCGTCCCACGCGATGAAGATGGCGGTGTGGTTCCAGTCAGGTCCGGCCATGACGGCATTGACCACGCCGGTCACGTAGGCCATCCCGTCCGCGATGTTGGACGGAGGATGCTCGCTTACGTCGTCTGAGGGGATGACCCAGCTGACCTGCGGAAGCTTGCCTTCCCGCGCGTCGACGTAGAACTGCTCGGTATCCACTAGGCGCGCGTACTGCGACGGGTCGTCGCGAACGGCCGGGAACGCCGGCAGCGGGTTCTTGTTCGTGTAGACCTGCGCCGCTTGCGTCTGATCCGAGCTCATGCCGACAAGCGCGTCGTCCTCGGTGTCGCCTACTCGGCCTTCTCGGACGTAGTACTTCCAGTCGATGCCGGAGTTCTGGAGCAGCTGGGTGATCTCGGGAAACGAGAACGTGTGCGGCACCGGAACCAAGGGGCCGCCAACATAGCCGCCGCTTTGGCCAGCGATGATGTAGAGATGCGACGGCAGGCTGTACGAAGCAACCGACTCGTACATGTGATCTTGGAGCACGAAGAGGTTGGCGTAGTCCCAGTAGTTCGGGATCTCGTGGTAGTCGTGATAGCCCATGACGTCTTGCGCGTTTCCGCGGCCTGGACCGAGCGGCGGACTGAGGGCAATCGATCCCCACGACTGGTTCAGGAAGCCATCCATCCGCCCGCCGTCGATGTCGGCAATCGCCGCGTCCCACCCGTGAGGACCACCGCGGTTGGTGAGCGACGTGTCGTGATACGGCGCCACGGTCTGGCCGAGAAGCCCTGGCACCTCAACGCCCGCCGGAATCCCATCGACGCCCGGATACGTGCCGAAGTAGTGATCGAAGCTGCGGTTCTCCTGGATGATGAAGACGAAGTGGTCGATCTTATCCAGGCCCGGTGGCCGGTCGGGCACGATTCCGCCGCCGTTAGCCTGCAGGTCGGCCGTCGTGATGCGCTTCGGGGGCGCCGCTGTGGGTTTCGCCGCGGGCTTGCACCCGCCGAGCGTGGAGGCGCATGCGATGGCGAGTGCGACAAGCACGGCCACGCGCCGATGCTCCGCTATCCAGCTAGGTCCGTGCACGTGCGCCCCCTTCCTACCGCCCGAAGCGCTCGCGAATCGCATCCACCACGGCGTCGCTCGACATGCGCTCGATGTCTGCGACGGGCAGCGCGCCGAGGAAGTCTCGGCCGTAACCCTTGGTTACCACCCGAGCGTCGGCGATGACGAGGCAACCTGTATCCGCGTTGCTGCGAATCAGACGCCCGGCCGCCTGCTTCAGTTCTAGCACGGCTTCGGGCAGCGTGTACCGGCGCCAAGCGCCACGGCCTTCGCGCAGCTCCCGCTCCTTGGCGAGCGGATCGCTCGGGCGACCAAAGGGGAGTTTGGGCACGATGACGCAGCGAAGCGTGTCGCCCTTGGCGTCGAAGCCCTCCCAGAAGCTCTTGAGCGCGAAAAGCGACAGGCGCTCGTCGGCGAGGAACTCGTCGCGTAGGCGCTTGGCCGACGTGCCACGCTTCTGACAAAGCAGCGCGATTCCCTCGCGCTCGAGGCGCGGCTCGAGGATCGCGTGCAGGTGCTCCATGTCTCGGCGATTGGTGAAGAGCGTCAGGACGCTGCCGCCCATCGCCTGATGAACGTTCTCGATGAGCGTTTCGAGGTCGGCGAGGTAGCCGTGCTGGTTGGGCTCGTGCAGGTCAGTCGGCACGAACACCGACATCTGCCGCTCGAAGTCGTAGCTGCTGGTCAGCCTCAGCGATCGCCAGCGCGCATCGTCGAGCAGGTCGAGTCCCACGCAGTGTGCGAAGTGCGCGAAGCTCTCCCCCGTCGCGATGGTCGCCGAGCAGAACACGACGCTCTGTACGCGCTCGTAGAGGTCGTCGGCGAGCACCTGTCCCACGTCGAGGCGCTCGGCACGCAGCTTCTCGGCGTCTCGGTCCCGACGGCGATCGAGCTCGACGCTGTAGACGAGCGACTCGTCCTCGCCATCGAGAACCGCGACGAGCCCTGCCTGCTGGTCGGCAAGGCGCGTGAGGAGGCCGGCAAGATCCGCTCGGCCATCGGTGTACTCCGGGCCCAGCTCCTCTATCAGCGTCATCAGCTCGCGACCATCTCGAAGCAGCGACTCGAGACGCTTGGCCAGTGACGTACCGGTCGATGCAACGACGCCCCACGGGCTGGTGTCGCGAGTGCCCTCGGTGACCCACAACTCGGCGCCGTCGTAGGCGCTCTCGCCCGCGAGCGGCGCGAGGTCTTTGACGAAGTCGAACAGCGAGTCGGACAGCGTGAGGCACCGCTGCGTCTGCTCCTCCATGCGTACGATGACGCCGAGAATGCCCGCCACACCCTCGCCGCCACGAAGGGAGCGGCGCAGTGTCTCGAGCAGCCCGCCGCGCGTCTTGCTCGCCAGCCCGCCCAGCACCGTCGACAGTTCGACGTGGCCGGCCCCGACCGTGAGCTGCTTGCGCGCCTCGGTCTCGGCGGAGTGCGCCTCGTCGACGACCCAGTGGCGAATCGGCGGCAGGATGCCGCCCTGCGCGACGACGTCGCGGAAGAGCAGAGCGTGGTTGGTCACGACAACGTGTGCGCTGCTGGCTCGGCGGCGCACGCCGTGCAGGTAGCACAGCTGTGGGAAGAAGCGGCATCGCTTGTGCGTGCAGTCGGCCTGTGACGCTTGGATCGCTGTGCGCAGCTCTCGGCGGCCCCAATGGAGGTTGATGGCGTCCAGATCGCCCCAGCTCGACTGCACGGTCCATGAGTAGAGCGAGGCAATCGTCGAGAGGCGATCGTCATCGGCGCCGTTCTCGCCCAACTCGCTGCTGTAGCGCTCGAGCTTGCGCAGGCACGGGTAGTGGTCGTACCCCTTGAGGGCGACGTAGCGCAACTTCCCGCCCAGAGCGGCGTTCAAGCGCGGCAGCTCGTGATAGACGAGCTGGTCCATGAGCGCGTTGGTCTTTGTCGCCACGCCCACGCCCACTCGGTTCTCGAGCGCGTAGAGCGCCGCCGGCACCAGGTAGGCGATCGACTTGCCCACGCCGGTGCCCGCCTCGATGGCAACGTTCGTACGGGTGTCGAACGCCTCGAGCACCGCACCAGCCATCTCGAGTTGCTCGGCTCTCGACTCGAAGCCCTCGTACATGCGCCCGGCGATGCCCTCCGCGGTGAACTCCTCGAGCACGCGCTCGGGGGTGGGGCAGACGGTCGCGATCTCATCGGCGTCGTGGAGCGCCTCGGCTTTGTCGGCAGCGACACGCTTGCGGCGCGCCTCCTTCAGGTCGAAGACGCTTCCGGGCTCGGCGCCTGCGAGATGCGCGAGCACCGCGCGAAGCGGCCACTCCGTGTCGGGCGCGAAGTCGGTGATGCGATGGAGCAGCCCGGCCGGCAGGTCGCTCGCGCCGACGAGCGCGATGCGCCACACGGCCGCTAGCGCGAGCACGTCGTGCAGCGCGCGATGGGGGGCGCCATCCGGACGCACGGTGAACGCCTCGGAGAGGTCTGCCAGCCGATGCGAGCGCAATCGTGGCAGTCCCACGCGCACGAGCTGCAACGAGTCGAGCCAGCGGCCGCGAAACGCATGACGGCCGGCGACGCGCTCGAGGAACGAGCGGTCGAAGCTGACGTTGTGCGCGACCACGTCTCGGCCACCTACGAACTCGAGCAGCCGCGAGACGACGGCCTCGACGCTGGGCTGGCCGGCGACCATCTCGTCGGTGATGCCGGTGAGCTTGGTGATTTCCAGCGGTACCGGCACGAGCGGGTCGACCAGTTCGTCGAAGGTCGCGACAATCTCGGGCCCGCGCAAAATGGCTGCAGCGATCTCGATGACGTGGTCGCGCTCGCAGTCGTAGCCCGTAGTCTCGATATCGACGACCGCGACCTCGTCCTCGAAGCCAAAGACCATCGTCCGGGCGCGCTCGGCGAGCGTCTCGTAAGACGCAACCACGTCGGGGTCGGTACCCGGGACGAGAAAGCGATGCAGGGCCTCGGAAGTCACCCGCCGAGAGTACCAGACGGGGCTGACATCGGCGGGTCGATCGGCCGTCAGGTGGAGCGTCCGGGGGCGCTCGGTACATCAGCGGGCAGCGCGCGCCCTAGAAGCGTGACAGCCGGTCCGACGAAACAGCAGGGCGCCCCTCTCGGGACGCCCTGCGGGCAAAGCTCGTGTGCGGTGCGAGTGGCGGCTTAGAGCGAGCCACCCATGGTGCGGCCCTTGACGTACCAGGTGTTGCCCACCTTGGTGAACACCCAGGTGTAAGTGATGTTCATCGCGGGGGTGTCCTCTTCGAGGACGATCGACGTGTCGGCGCCGGACGCCGTGGAGGCACTCTGCTTGAAGCCCGTGATGCCGTAGGGCTTGAGCTGAGTGGCCATGCCGTCTGACGTGCCGTACGAGGACTTCGAAGCCAGCGGAAGCAGCCCGAAAGCCGTCTTGTAGTCGCTCGCCATGACGGCGGCGGAGTAGGCCTTTATGGCCGCATCCGGCGTCACACCGGCGGCCAACTTGGTCGCCGTCTTGGGGTCAAACGGAGCGTTCGTCGCGGGCGCGGTCATCGCACTGCTCGGCGCGGCGGCGCTGGTGCTCGACGAAGCAGCAGTCGTCGAGCTGACCGAAGCGGTCGGCGACGGGAGAGCGGTCGTACGCTGGTAGATCATGAAGCCGACGATAGCGGCCAGCAGAACAGCGATAGCGACCAAGGCGTAGATGATCACCTGTTGGTTGCTGCTTTGGGTCTGATCGGGCATTGGCTTTCCCTTTCGTAAAACGTAACTGGCTTGCCTGAACGGCGCTTAACGCGCCCGCACACTATACTCTGGCGGCGCGTATCTCGTACAGCACCACACAATTCACGATGCTAGGATGAGCGAATGGCGCGCCAGAGAAGTGTTTTCGACATTGTGGGTCCTGTGATGATTGGGCCCTCCTCCAGTCACACCGCCGGCGCTTGCCGTCTCGGCGAGCTGGCTCGTGCCATCTTCGCCGAGACTCCGACCCACGCTCGCATCCTGCTCCACGGCTCCTTCGCCTCCACGGGCCCGGGCCACGGGACAGACATCGCGCTCGTTGCTGGGCTGCTCGGCATGCACCCGGACGACGAGCGACTGCCCAACGCCCTGGAGCTGGCTCGCAACTCCGGTCTGACCGTCGAGTTCGCCGAGGCGGACCTGGGCGACTCGCATCCCAACACCGCGCAGTTCGAGCTGTGCGACGCGGAGGGCCACACGATGTGCGTTCGCGGGTCCTCGTTGGGCGGCGGCGACGTCGTCGTCAACCAGATCGATCACTTCGAAGTGGAGATCACCGGCGACCTGCCCGTGCTGGTCGTGGGCCACGTCGACCGGCCGGGGGAGATCGCCGCGGTTACCAGCCTCCTTGCCGAGAGCGACGTCAACATCGCCTCGATGCAGGTCTCGCGCGAGCAGCGTGGCGCCAACGCCCTGATGCTCATCGAGACCGACGCCGTGGTCGACCGCGTGACCGCCGAGCGTATCGCCAAGCAGCCGGGCGTCACGAGCGTGCGGCGGGTCTCGGCGGTCTAGGGCGTTGCTGGAGTCGCGGCTGGCTGTGAAGCCGCTGCGGCCGACCCCTGCGCGGCTGCGGCCGCCTTAACCTGCGCGTGGCAGTCGGTGCACCACGACGTTGCGTGACAACCCATGCAGTCCGCGGTGGTCACGTCGCCGTCGGCCAACTCCGTGACATGCGACTTCTGTGTCCAGTCCGCAGGGTGCGCCTGGGGGTGGCACATCAGGCACCGATCCATCCCCGTCCCCGCGGCAGGCGCCGGCGCCGGGGCCGAGGCGATCATGCTTAGCGCGAGGAAGAACACCGCGAGCGCTGCGAGGGCAACAGTGAGGGGCTTCATTGCGTGGGGCTCCTTCTCGGCAAGCTACATCGGGAGGTGGACGTCGGAGGACATCTGCAGCATGGCTCGGTACTCCTGCGGCGAGAGGCCGTTGCCGAAGTGGCCGGTGATGACCGCGACGGTCACCACCGCCAGGAAGACGACGATGAACATCAGGCCGAACGAGAGCGGGTCGAGCGTCTTGGCGCCACCGAACTTGAACGCCAGCGTGTCGCTTTGCGGGCACGCGCTGACGCAGCTGGTGCAACCCATACATTCTGCCGAGACCACGGCGCCCTTGGAGTGCGCAACGTCGACGCCGTTGGGGCAGACGCGGTTGCAGCGTCCGCAGTTGGTGCAGGTCGAGTCGTTCTTGGCGAGCACGGTGGGGCTCAGCACGCCGAAGATCCCCTGCAGCGCGCCGTACGGACACAGGTAGCGGCACCAGAACGACTTCACCGGGATTGAGACCACCATGATCGCGCCAACCGCTGCGATGATTCCGATGCCGAACTTCGCATAGACGTCGAAAAGCTTCATGTCGGCGACCGCGTAAAACGGCGTGCCCATAAACGCGCGCAGGCTACCTACCGGAGCGCCGAGCAGCCAGAACAGGAACAGGAACGTTCCCACGTACTTCAGTCCCACAAGCGCGCGGTCGAGCCATTTGGGTACGCGGACGTTCTTGCCGAACAGCTTCTGGCCGAGCTTGGCGAGGTACTCCGAGATCATGCCAATGGGGCACAGCCACGCACACGGCGCTCGGCGGAAGAGCCAAGCCGTGAGGAGGATGGCGACGAGCACCACGATTGCAACGGGATGCAGCGTGTCGAAGTAGCCGGTCGCAAGCCACGTCTTGAGCGCCGCCAGCCCGCCGAGTGGGAGGAAGGCATCGGCGACGTTGGGACGAGGTGCGGCGACACCCGTCCCGGTCTGCACGTAGCTCCAGAAACGCACGTACTCGAGAAGCGCGATGAGCAGGCTTGCGATCAGCGCCAGGCGCACGGAGTCTCGAAACGAGAACGGCCAGCGCCTGGTCTTGACAGCCGCGGGCGCCACAGGTGGCGAGGCGGACTTCTGCCGACGTGTGGAGGACAACCTGACTCCTTCTTGCTTCCGCTCTCGCGGGAGGTTCGACTGGGAGCCCAGGACTGCCGGATCGCGGGCACGAACAAGAACATTACGATAGTCGAACAGTCGGGCGCGTAATGCTACTGTTTCGCGCCCTCTTCCATAGAGTCTCCACAACCCGACGCTCGCGCGGTGCTTCTAGCACGGGAGCCGAAGCCACCTGAGGCTGGCCGAGAGGCTTGGTCGGCCGCGCAGGCAATCCTCATCCCTAGCGTGCGGCGTGACCATCGCCGGCTGTCAGCGCGGGGCCTCACCGTGCGCGCTCGGGTCGTAGGTCGGGTCGAACGAGAGCCGCATTGGCGGCAAGCTCCCCTCGCGCGCAACGGGTGGTCGTCCCATTTCGGCACAGCGGTGCGAGGGGCAGCCGAGCAATCGCTAGTGCGAGAGCGGCGTGCCTGCGTGCTCGGAGTCGTCGTCTGCCTCGTCGCTCGGGCGGTTCGCCGGCGGCGCGGCTGCCGGGCCCGCGCTGCAGCTACTGCCGCAGGTCGAGCAGGCGCCGTCGCAACCGAGCAGCTTGAGCGTGTTGCACCGCGGGCAGCGGATCTCCGGCGATGCCAGGCCGCACGACGGACAGATCGGCAGGATTGCCATCTTCGCAGCCTCCTCTACGCGATTCGCAGGATGTGAGCGATCAGCCCGCCGAGTAGAAATGCCAGCGTGAGCGAGCCCGCGAGCAGGCCGAGCATGTAAGCCCAGCCGCGCTCGCGGAGCACCACCATCGTGCTGGCGACGCACGGCACGAACAGGGTGATGGTCACCATCGCCACCAGCATCTGCGCGTTGCTCAGTTTCATCGTGAAGAAGCCGGCCGCACCGAAGTCTCGACGAATCATGCCCATCACGAACGCGGTCGACGCCTGCGGCGGCAGCCCGAGCCAGCCCTGCACGAGCGGCTGAGCAAGTCGCTCGATTGCAACCAGTCCCCCGGTCACCTGCAGGACGCCGAGGAACAGCGAGCCCAGCACGAAGAACGTCGTGACCTCGGTCATGAAGCTCCAGACCTTCGTGCCGGTCTTGCGCACAACGTTGTCTAGACGCGGGAGTCGCAGCGACGGCAGGTCGATGAGCAGGTCGGTCGACTGCCCCGGGACGAGGCGGTTGAGCGCCGTGCCCAGCACGACGAACACCAGCAGGAGAATCGCGAAGTACGCGGCGGTGTAGACCGGTGGCGTCGTGGCCATTAGCGCCGCAACGATTCCCAGCTGGGCCGAGCATGGCACCGCGATCGCCATCAGCGCGGTTGCGATGAAGCGCTCGCGGCGCGAGCCAAGGATGCGTGTCGACAGCGTCGCCATGGTGACGCAGCCCAGTCCGAGGATCAGCGGGATGACGGCGCGGCCGTTGAGACCCATCGACGTGAGCGAGCGGTCGGTGAGCGCAGCGATTCTTGGCAGGTAGCCCGTGTCTTCGAGCAGCGACATCATCAGGTAGAAGCCGATGACCAGCGGCAAGATCACGCCCAGCAGGGTGGCCGGAGTCATCGTCAGCACGCCGAACTGGCCTACGAGCAGGTTGTAAATCACGGTGCCCGACGCAAAGACGTGGCCGACGACGCCTGCGATGAACGGCGACCAGTGGCCCTCAAACACCACGCCACGCAGGAAGTCCACAAGGTTGCCGGCGATCAGCCGGCCGAAGAAGAAGTACACCGCCGTGAGCAGCACGATCAGCATCGGGATGCCCGTAGCTGGGTGCATCATGGCGTGCGACAGCTTCGCCGAGAAGCTCGCGCCCATGTTGGTCTCGTGGATGATATGGCCACAGATGTCGTTGACGCGGTGGCGGCGGCGAAGGTAGATCTCCTCGCGCTGAGTGCCCGGCGTCAAGCCGTGACGCTCGCTTACGATCTCGTCGCCCTCGAGCACCAGCAGCCCCTCGGCGCGGGTGCCCACACGAGACGCCATCTCGACCAAGTCCGACTCGAGTTCGACGTCGGCGTGGCCGGGCCGGGCTTTGGCAAGCGCCGCCTTCAGCTCGTCGAAGCCCTTGTTCTCGACAGCGACCGTCTCGATCACCGGCACGCCGAGCAGGTCCTCGAGCAGATCGCGGTCGATGCCCACTCCGCGCTTGCGTGCCTCATCAGCCATGTTGAGCGCCACGACCATGCGCTTGCCCATGTCCACGAGCTGCAGCGTAAGGAACAGGTCGCGCTCGAGGTGCACTGCGTCGACAACGTTCACCACAACGTCGCCCTCGAGGATGATGTCGCGCGCCACGGTCTCTTCGTCGTTAAACGAGCTGACGCCGTAGACGCCCGGCGTGTCGATTACGTCATGCCCGCCCAGGCGCCCGCGCGTCAGCTCGATGGTGGTACCGGGGAAGTTGCTTACGTCGACGTACGTCCCGGTCAGGGCGTTAAAGACCACCGACTTGCCTACGTTGGGGTTCCCAGCCAAGACGATTGTCTCTGAACTGGGACGGGCGACAGTGCCTGCCGCTGAATGGCAATGAGCATCGCTCACTGTTGGTTCCTCCTGGTCGTGCTGGCTTGTCTGCGGTGCGCAGGAGCGCTCCGGTGCGGCCTTCTGCCGCTCTACGCAAGCCTGCGGACGCTGATTCGCTTTGCGAGCGAACGTCCGACGGCGATCTCCTGGCGACCGCTCTTGATGACGAGCGGGCCGGCAGGGATCTTTGTCACGCACTCGACGTTTGCGCCTTCGCACATGCCGAAACGAAGCGCCTGAACACGGGCGGCCGTGTCATTGACCGAGATGATCTCGAACTTCTCGCCCTTGCTCATGCAGTCGAGGGTGCAGGTCTCACACACGGGCGGAACGATGCTGTGAGCAGCGGTTTCTGATGGTGTTTTGTGCAGGTCGCTCACAGAAGCTCCTTCCGGGTGCTCGGGATTGCAGTGTGGTTCTGTAGTTCCGATCGGCAATACTTAGTACGTACTAAGTTTCTGCCTGACCACAGATTACTACTCGCCCTATGCCGCGTCAAGGATAAATCTGAGCGAATTGGTGGGGATTGTGACGGATGGGCGGAATCGGCCGCCCCAAGCCCCTATCGCACGCTGCTGGCAAGCACCAAGGCTGCCCGCAGAAGCGCCGGCAGCACGGGGACCGGAACGCGCATCGCGGAACCGGAACCCTTCACTCCCACGCGCCATAGATTGAGCTGCAGATGCGGAAGTTGCCCCCAGGTGCCGAACCGGTGATGGGCGGGATGAGCTGCGATCTTCCCAGCCCAAAAACCACGCGCCGCCTCGGCGGAGAGGCGGCGCAAGCAGGGTCGGAAGATGCGGGCGGTGGGGTCAGAGGGATGCCGGGTCCACAAGCGGGGCGTCGGCACGCTCACCGCAGCTTGTCGGAACCTGTAGCTGTCGTGCGTCTGGCTGAAGACGCCTCCACGCTGGACTCGGTAGCGGACCGTCCCGGCCGCACTCAGGTCGTGCGCATCGATCGTGCTTAGGTAACCGTAGCGCCGCTCGCGTTTCGGAGTCAACGTCGCCGGAGCGGTGCCTACGTGAACTCTCGTGTCACGCCCTCACGGCGAGGCGCAGCATCATGGCCGGACGCGCGCGTGCTGCCGCGGGGTAGAATCCTCGTCGGGCCTGGCCACGCATCCGCGCGCCGCCCGCACACGAAGGGAGCCCGACGTGGCGTACGCGTCGTTTCATGAACTGCTCGCCGCCGCCGAGAAGGCCTCAACGAGCTTGGGCCACGCCGTGCTCGCCCTCGAAGTCTTCGAGACCGGTGCCGAGGAGCACGTTCTTCGCGCCCAGATGACCGAGTCGCTGGGCGTCATGCGCGGCGCTATCGAGAAGGGCCTCGACGGTCAGGTGAAGTCTCGGAGCGGGTTTGTCGGCGGCGATGCTCGGCGGGTCGTGGAATCGGACGCCGGCCCCATCGGCGGCACGTTCGCCGACGCGATCGCCGGTGCTCTGGCCGTCGGCGAAGTCAACGCATCGATGGGGCGCATCGTGGCCGCTCCGACCGGTGGCGCCTCTGGCGTGCTGCCAGCCGTCGTGCTCACCGTGGGCGCACAGCGTGCGGCAAGCGAGGACGCGCTCGTAGACGCGCTGTTTGCCGCCGCTGGCATCGGTGGGGTCATCGCGGCGCGCGCGACGCTCTCAGGTGCGGCCGGCGGCTGCCAGGCCGAGATCGGCTCGGGCTCGGCGATGGCCGCCGCAGCCGCCGTGCAGCTGTCCGGCGGCACGCCCGAGCAGGCCGGACACGCGGCCTCGCTCGCGCTTCAGGGCCAGATGGGACTCGTGTGCGACCCGATCGCGGGGTTGGTCGAAGTGCCGTGCGTGCACCGAAACGCGACCGGGGCCGCCGTGGCGCTGGCCTCGGCGGAGATGGCGCTGGCTGGCGTCCAGTTCCCGGTACCGTTTGACGAGGTCGTCGACGCGATGGGCTTGGTCGGCCGGTCGCTCCCGCCGAGCCTGCGCGAGACTGCGATGGGCGGGCTGGCTGTCACCCCCACCGGCCGCGACATGGCCTCGAAGGTGACTGGAACGGGCTTCGCGGGCTAGCCAGCACGCGGCAACCCAAGCCAGCAAACCCTTGTTTCGGGTACGCTTCCCTTGTCGAGAGGGAGTAGCGCTCCGGCCGCACATGCCGGAGAGGCAGGCCGACAGACCCGGGCCGCGTGCCCCGGTTCTGCCCATAGCAGCGAGACTCTCGGCGGCGACACCACCCGTGTCCTCCCGCCGAAAGGACCTGCGCAGATGCCCGAGACGCACCCCGAGCCTCGACCCAACGCCGCATCGCCACCGCACACCCACCCTGCCGAGAAGGTCGCGAGCGCACTCGGTGCGGACGCCGAACGCGGGCTGACCGCAGCCGAGGCCGCAACCCGCTTCGCGGCAGCAGGCGTCAATCGCCTCCACGAGGAACGCGTGACCCCTGGCTGGCAGATCTTCCTGCGCCAGTTCCAGGACTTCATGATCTACGTGCTCGTGGGCGCCGTGGCCATCGCTGCGTGGCAGGGCGACGTGATCGAGGCGGTCGCAATTCTCGCGATCCTGCTGCTCAACGGGGTGCTCGGCTACCTTCAGGAATCGCGAGCGCAAAGCGCGTTGGCGGCGCTTAAGCAGCTCTCGGCTCCGACGGCGACGGTTGTGCGCGACGGTGTGGAGCAAGACCTGCCTGCCGAGGAGCTCGTTCCTGGAGACATTGTGCTGCTCGAGGCCGGCGACGCGATTCCAGCCGACGGTCGGCTGCTCGAGGCCGCTGCGCTGCGAGTCATCGAGTCGGCGCTTACCGGAGAAAGCGAAGCGAGCCTCAAGGACGCGCGCGAGGTCTCGCCGGCCGACGCGCCGCTCGGCGAGCAGATCGGGATGGTGTTCGCAGGTACCGCAGTGGCTGTCGGGCGCGGGCGTTACGTGGTCACCGCCACGGGCCAGGCCACGCAGATGGGTCGCATCGCCGATCTCCTTGCGGGCACCGCCGAGGAGGACACCCCTCTGCAAGTCGAACTCGACCGCGTGGGCAAGCGGATCGCCCTCATTGTGCTCGCCATCGCCGCCATCGTCTTCGCCGAGGAGGCTCTGGTCGCCTTCCGCGTTCTGCACGAGACCGGCGCGGCGGCGGCCCTCGCGGATCCCGCGTTCCGCGCCGCCGTGACCAACGGGCTGCTGGTTGCAGTCTCGCTGGCCGTTGCCGCCATCCCCGAGGGTCTGCCCGCGATCGTCACCGTGGCGCTGTCGCTGGGCGTGCGCCGCATGGCCGAGCGCCCCGCGCACCGGCGACCCCGCCACGCGGTATTTAATGTTTCGGCGACCACCGTGATCTTCACCG
>JARLGT010000065.1 GCA_031292615.1 Coriobacteriia bacterium
CACGTGGTTCTCGATGTCGTGAGAACCGTGGCACTGCCAACATGCAGGAGCATCTGCCGCGCCATCCTTGTACTGCTTGCCGTGATAGTAGTCGTTGTACGAGTTGTACTTGTCGAGATGGCAGCGTGCGCAGACGCCGAATGCATCGGCATGCATGGCCGCTTTGCCCTCGGCGGTATCCAGCGACTGAATGTCGTGCGGGCGGTAGTGACAGCCCGCGCAGGTCGCGGCGTTGTAGTTCCCGTCGCGGATCTTCTGGGCGTGAATCGACTTCTCGTAGTCAACAACCGGCTGCGACAGCTTCGGGTCCTTGAGAGTCTGGTGGCACACGCCGCACTGCAGGCCGGCGTTGATGTTCCACAGCTTGGTCGTGCCGGGAGTGTTGGTGTAGTTGAAGTCCGGGTGGCACTGCTGGCATGTGATCTGGTAGTGGACCGAGTTAGGCACGCCCGTCACTTGGAACGACTGGTTGCTGCCCTGTACCGGGGCGAGCAGCGTCGAGTCGCCGTGACATGCGTAGCAGCCATCCTTGGAGTTAACCTCGCCTGGATCGTACGCCCAGCCGTCCTTGGGCTGCCACACGACGTTTTGCTGCTGGTGGCAGGTATCGCAGTCGGACTGCGTATGGCACATCATGCAGTCCTTGTTGGTGTCGGTCGTCGCGCGAGCGACATGGCCTTTACCAGCCCAGTCCAAGGTGCTGTTGTACGGACACGCGAGCTGCCACTTGGGAGTGTTGTGGCAGGCGTCGCAGTTCGCCTTGGCCAAGATGCCCTGCGGCCCGTGATACAGACCGTGGCAGTTCATACAGATCTTCATCGTGGGCCGTTGCGTACCAGTCTTCTGGTGCGGGAACTGCGTGTGGCAGTCGGCGCACTGCATCTTGACGTGGTAGCCGTGGGAGAACTTGATGTCGGTCGCGAAGTTGGCAGCCGGATCATACGTGGCGTGGCACTTGGCGCAGACATCCTCCTCTACGGTCATGTTCTGCAGCTGGTCAAGCTGGCCGAGCAGGTCGGTGACCGAAGTCTGCGGAGTGCTGACACTGGTACCGCTATCATCGGCGAATGCCGGAGCCGCGATGATGACAGCGGCGACCACTATGGCGGTCGCGATGGCTACGCTGAGCAGCCGTGACAATCTGGGCCTGACGCGCATGGTGTGCATACCCTTCTCCCCGTCGGTGCCTTAGGCGGCCCCGACTATGACCCGCTCTTTCCAAAAACCGAGAGTACCGTGTGGAACGCGTTCTCAATGGCAGTGGTGGCAGTATCCACGGCCGACATGATGGGGTTGTGTGAAACCACGTATTGCCGTGAGTGAATGAATGGAGCATACGCCGCGACGTACGTGTCACTCGCACTCTTGTGACACTGTGCGCACGTCGCCGTTAGATTGTCTGGATTAGTGGACGACTGCAAGTTGCCCGTCGGCAGGATCAGGTGCGAGCGGTGGCAGTTCCAGCATGCGGGAGCGTCCGTGGCTCCTCGGCGATAGGCTGCACCGTGGTAGTAGTCGTCGTAGGTTGTAGCGGCCTTTACGTGGCAGTTGCCGCACATCGTAAGCGCGGAAGCCTGGATGGCCGCGTTGCCGGCGGCGTCATTCTTGGCCGGCACCGTGTGGCCGGAGTGGCAGTCGCCGCACAGTGGCTTGGGCATGCCCGGTGCCGAGGAGCTCGCGCGCCCGACAGTCGAGCTGGTGGCCCCGCTGCCCGACGTTGAGTGGGCGCTCTTGGCCCAATCGAGGAACTCCTGCGGGTGACACGCGCTCTGACCGCATGAGGATTTCGCGACCGTGCGCCAGTTCTGGCCCGGCTGAGTGGTCGGGTGGGGCGTCTTGTACGCGAAGTCGATGTGGCAGTCGGTGCATAGCAGCTTTGCATGCGCCGAGTGCTCGATAGTCGCCGTGGACACGTACAGGCTGACGGTGCGCCCGCCCTCGACCCGCACGAGGTTTGGGTCTCCGTGACAGACGAGACAGCCGGACTTGCCGTTGGTGCCGATCGACCAGTCGAGGTTGTAGGTCGCGGTTGTGTTCTTAGAGCCTGGGACAACCGGAGTCGTGTAGACGCCCAGATTGTTGACCCCCGGCGGGACATATGTGGGAGCCACAAGACCGAACTGCTCCGCCTGATGCTGCTCCGCGGCTGCGGCGTCCTTCTGAGCTTGTGCCTGCGCTGCGGCCTGCGCCTCGGGCGAAAGCGGCGGCGGCGGAGCCGCGACCGGGGCTTCCGGGTACTGGAATGCAGCGTATGCCAAACTCGGCAGCGCGAGCACAGCCACCAGCATCACGAGCATCAGTACACGGCGGACGGACATTCTCTGGTCTCTCTCGTCCGGCAGAGCCCTATGGGTGTTCAGTTCCAGCTATAGCTGGCGTCTCCTCGTAACCGAGGCCGGGATTGTTCAACTTCTTGTCATGATGCGCCGCACCCGCAAGACCAAAGAAGTCGAGGAATGCGGGGAAGTCCTCGGTCACCGACAGGTAGACATGGATCGTCGTCAAGATGATGAAGAGCCAGTTGATCAGGTAGTGCGCAGTACGTGCGTACCAGCCGGCAAGGTCGATCGATCCGACCCACGCACCCAGCCACCAGCCTACGAGCAGGTCGCGCGGCGTAACGCCCGCGTGCCCGAAGAAGTTCAGGCTGGCCGTAAACGGAATCGTGAAGGTAAGCAGAGCAAGTCCCGTGAAAGCCTGCACGATCAGCAACGGTACGAAGATGATATACGTACTCTTCTGCATCACATTGTACTTGCCAAGGTGCGGCTTGGAAGGCTTGATGAAGATGTAGTACTGGATGACCTGGAACGCGGTCGTGATGTCACGCTTGGTGACAGCGAACTCCTTGTAGTCGCGGCGATCGGAAGCGAATGCGTACCAAAGGCGCGCGACTAGGTTGATGATCACGATGACCATCGCGACGTAGTGGACCCATCGCATCTCCGTGCGGCCGCCGTTGAAGAACGGGAAGCGGATGTACATACCGGAGATGGCCAGCACGATCATCGCGGCCACATGCTGGAAGTGGAGCAACTTGGGTGTTGCCGGAATCGGGCCACCCTCGTGCTGCGGCCACTCCCATCCGACAAAACGGCGCTTGGCTCGGCCGGTAAGGATGTTTCCCAGGAAATGCACGGACAAGCCGACCAGAATCGCGGCGTAGAGGGCCGTGAATCCCACATCGAGCCAGACGTTCAAGTTCGTCAGCGTCAGCATCGAGCTCCTGACACCCCCTACTCCCTTTGTCGCGCCGCCGATAGGGCGGGCTTGACGGCTTGCAGGATTGGGAACGGAGTTTAAAAGCCCGCATCCTTGCCGGTGGAGTGCGGCTCGTTCTCAGTTTGTAACAGCAGTTACACGCAGGATAGGGACGTGCTACAGGGGTGTCAACGAACCCCGTGCCAGCGCGAATCGTGCTTGGCGCACGCCCGAGTCACACGTCGAGAATAGTCGCGTGCGCCGAGATGCCGATTCCAGCGCTCTGGAGGTAGGCGGTTGCTCGCTGCTCGTCGGCCGGAGCGATGCGCAGAGCGATGCCGCACAGCGCTCCAATCGACTTGGGCGTCGGGATGGGAACGACGTCGATTCCCAGGTCGCCGAGGAGGGACTCCGCGTCTAGCGCGTCGTGCGTGCTGGGGAAACCGAGCACCACGAACGCCTGCGGCTCGCGGGCCATCACGCCTCGCCCACCAGTCGAGCCAGCGCGCTCAATGCGGTTTCGATGTGTGCGTCGGTGTTGCGCCAGCCCACGCCGAATCGCAGCGCGCCGGTCGCCGCCGTGCCCAGGCTCTCGTGCGCCCATGGCGCACAGTGCAGTCCTGCACGCACGGCCACGCCCCACTCGCGATCCAGCACGAACGCGAGCCGATCGGCGTCGAGTCGTTCGTGCACCGCCGAGACGATCGGGACTCGCGGCACGTCGGGCCCGGGGCCTAGCACGCGGAAGCCGCCGATCGCCAGGATGCCCTCGTGCAGCCTGCGGGCAAGCCTGCGCTCCTCGGCGCGCTGCACGTCGGCGTCCTGGGCGAGAAATCGTGCGGCAGCGCCGAGGCCGGCGATGCCAGGCGTGTTTGGAGTGCCGGCTTCGTAGCGATCGGGGCGCACATCGGGCTGCTGAGCATCCGCGCTCGAGCCTCCCCCGGTGCCGCCAGTGACGAGCGGTGCAGGGCGGCAGTCGGGCGCGAGGTACAGCACGCCGATACCCTGCGGGCCGAGCATGCCCTTGTGCCCCGAGCACGCCCACGCGTCCACGCGAAGCGAGGAGAGCTGGACGTCAAGGTGACCGCCGGCCTGCGCGCCGTCTACCAGCGCCAACGCACCCGCCGCGTGCGCGGCAGCGACGATCTCGGCGACCGGCTGGATCGCTCCGGTGAGATTGCTGGCGTGCTGGAAAACGACGGCGCGAGTTGGTGCCTGCGCGAGCGCTGCAGCAATCGCCTGAGCGCTGACTGTCCCGGTCTCGTCGGCGGCTACCACTACCACGTCGACGCCCTCGCGAGCGAGCAGGTTGAGAGGGCGGGCGACCGCGTTGTGCTCGATGGACGTCGTGACGACCCGATCGCCGGGCGCGATCAAGCCGCGGAGCATGAGGTTGAGCGCCTGGGTGCAGCCCGGTTGAAAGAGCAGATCGCGGGCATCGTCCACGCCGAGAAAGCCGGCAAGGTCACGGCGCGCGCCGTGAATCATGCGTGCCGTAGCAAGCGCCAGCCGATGCGCTCCCCTCCCGGGGTTGCCGCCGTACTCGGCGAGTGCGTCAGCGACCGCGTCGACAACCTGCGGCGGCTTGGGCCAGGATGTCGCCCCGTGATCGAGATAGACGATATCGTCCAATCCGACCGTCACTTTGCGGCGTAATCGGCCGATAGGGCTGTCTCGCACTCGATCGCGTGGCGCAGGTGGGCGTGAAACGCGATCGCAGCACGTGTCTGCGTGACCTTGGGCATGACGGCGAAGAACGAACGCGTCACGGCCGGCGCGGCCACGTCGACACGGCAGATGCTGCCCTGCGCGAGCGCTTTGTCAGCGACGTAGTGCGAGACCATCGCGATTCCAAGGCCGCCCTCGACCGCGTTGACGATGGCCTCACCCGAGCCAAGCTCGACGAGAACGCGCAGCTCATCGGGGTCGACTCCGTGCTGTTCGAGTGCCGCACGGGCGACCTGCCCAGTGCCCGAGCCCGGTTCGCGGGTGACCCAGTCGGCCTCGGCGAGTTCGGCAAATGGCACGGCCTTACGACCCGCGAGCGGGCTGCTCGGCGAGCAGATCACGTAGAGTTCGTCGCAGCCCAGCTCCTCGAACTCGGCCTTGGCCAACGTGTCGATGGCGCCGCAGACTCCGAAGTCGGCTCGGCCGCCCGCGACGGCCGCGACAGCCTCGGCGGTGTCCTGCACGCTTATCTCGACCTGCACCTGAGGGTGCAGCTTGAGGAAGTCACCGAGCACGCGCGGAATCACGTAGTCTCCAGGGGTAGTGCTTGCCGCGATCGTGAGGCGGCCCGTGATTGTGTCGGAGAGCGCCGAGATGTCCTCGCGCGCCCGAACGAGCTCGGCCAGCACGCTGCGCGCATACGGCAGGAGCGCCTCGCCCGCCTCGGTGAGCTCAACTCGGTGATAGCGGCGATCCAAGAGCGTGGCACCGACGTCGCCCTCGAGCGCCTTGATCTGCATGGTGACGGCAGGCTGCGAGATCCCAGACTGGCGTGCGGCCTCGGAGAAGGACCCGAGATCGACGACCGAGACAAAAGCTCGTAGCTGCGTGACGTTCACTATTCCTCCTCGTAGAGGCCTTTGGCCACCGCAATCATAGGTGATATGCCCACTGGACGCGGAACGGGTACACTCGCAAGTGAGAACCGTTCTCACTTCCCCACGAGCCGAGGAGCCGAGCCGTGCCTGCCAGTCATGACCCCGCCGACGCCGCGTTCGGCAGCGCTCGCATCAGCCCACAGCGGCGCGAGATCGTCTCGGCGGTCGAGGCGCTGACGGGAGCGTTCACCGTCGAGGAGCTGGCGCGCACCACGCACGCCCGCGACGCGAGCATCGGAACCGCAACGGTCTACCGCGCGGTCGCGGCGCTCGAGGCGAGCAGGTGGCTCGAGCGCGTCGGCGAGCGGGACGGCAGCGCGCTGTTTGCGCGGTGCCAAGCCGGTGCGCACCACCACCATCACGTCGTCTGCGAGCGCTGCGGGCGCGTCGAAGTCACCCAATGCCCTGTCGAGATCGCCGCTGCCGAGAACCCCGACGGTTTCCGCATCACACGCCACGAAGTCACGCTCTACGGCCTGTGCCCATCCTGCTCGGCCTCCGGTACGGGAGTGTCGTAGATGTCTCACATCCACATCCCCGACGGCGTTCTCCCCATCTGGCTGTGGCTCCCGGGCTGGATCGTCGCGCTGGCATTGGTCTTCATCGCCGGTCGATACGCCGAACGCGCCGACGTGCGCCGCAAAGTGCCGCTGCTGGCGGTGGTCTCGGCGCTGATGCTCGTGGCGATGTCGAGCGAGATCGTGCCGATCGCCTACCACATCAACCTGACGGTCGTCTCCGGCGTGCTGCTGGGGCCGGCGCTTTCGGTGATTGCGGCGTTCATCGTCCAGGTCGTGCT
The DNA here is from genome assembly GCA_031292615.1 of Coriobacteriia bacterium. NCBI lineage: Bacteria > Bacillati > Actinomycetota > Coriobacteriia > Coriobacteriia bacterium. Next base: position 6,607 of record JARLGT010000065.1, read on the forward strand.
GGCGATGCTCGGCCACGGCGGCGTGACCGTGTTGGGCCTCAACACCCTAGTGATTACCTCCGAGATGATTGCCGGTTGGGCTCTGTTCCGGCTGCTTGTGGCCGTGCTTGGGCGCTCACGCGTGCGCTGGGCCACGGCAATCGCGACCGTGTTGACGCTTGCAATGAGCACGACGCTGCTAGTCGCGATCGTCGCGCTTGCGGGAGGCGGTGCTGCCGCGGCCCGTGACACCGGCGCGCTCAACCCGGCGTCGCTGACGTTCGCGAATCCATTCTCGAGCGGCGTCCTGCATATCGGCCTTTTCGCCGGCGGCGAGCACACGACGCAGGCCGCAGGCCTCTCGGTGGCCCGGTTTGCGGCAGTCGTATACACGCTCGGGTCGATTGGCTGGGTGCTCGAGGCAGCGGTGAGCGCGTGGATCCTAGGCTACATCGCACAGGTCCGGCCCGCGCTGTTGTGGGAGGGCGCGCTCAAGGAAGGCGCACACCATATCATCGGTGACGAGACGGGGCAGCTGTGAGCAGCGGAATGGGGCCGATCGATCGATCGGCGACCGCCGACCTCGGCTGGCTGCATCGCGTCTCAGCGGCCGGCAAGTTGGCTGCGTTTGCGCTGGTAGTCGCGGCGACTATTGTCACGTGGAACGCCCTGGTGGTGCTCGCGTTGCTGCTGTCACTCGCTGCGGTGGCGACAGCAGCTCGAATAAACCTCAAGCTGACCTTCACCCTTGCCGCCTACCCTGCCCTGTTCGCAGCGGTGTTCGCATTCGCGTCGGCACCCGACGCGTTGACTGGCACCGTCATCGTGCTCAAGGCGGTCTGCGCTGGGCTGGCCGCGGTGACCGTCGTAATGACGACGCCGTACCCTCAGGTATTCGCTCCAGTACAGCGAATCGTTCCGGGCGTCGTGGGTGACGCCCTGCTCATGACGTACCGCACGACCTTCCTGCTGCTAGGTAAGTTCTCGAGCCTGCTGCGGGCGGTTCGCTTGCGTGCGGGGCTCCGGGGCACACATCCGATTCGCGCGGCGCGCGTCACGACGCAGGCTCTCGGCGGCTTGCTGTTGTACTCGTTCGACCTCGCGCAGCGCGACTACGACATCCTGCGCCTTCGTGGCTACACCGGCCGACTCCGCGTCAACATGCCAAGGAGCGCCGATCGTCGAGTCGATATCGTGCTCGTGTCCGCCGCTGCGCTAGCGCTGGCCACGAGCATCGCCTGGCGGTTCGGCTCGGCGACGCTCAATCCGTACAGCTGGCTCCTGCTCTTCCCCGCCGCCGCGATGCTCGCGGCCGGCCTCGTTGTCCGACGGAGGACCTCATGACCGACACCGCCCACGCACACGATCACAGAGCGCACTCTCACGTACCCGCCGAGCCACCAAGCGCTGACGAGGTCGTCCGCGTCAGCTGCGTGCGGCACAGCTACGAGGATGGCACCAGCGTCTACCTGTGCGGCATCGACTTCGTCGCTTCGCGGGGAACGCGCACCGTGCTGCTCGGCCCGAACGGCTCGGGCAAGACGACGCTGATCTATCACGTTCTGGGGCTGTTGCGCGCGCAAGAGGGCACGGTGCGGGTATTCGGCGTCGACCCTGCCGCAGACTGGCCGGCCGTGCGGCAACGCATCGGCGTCGTGCTCCAGAACGTCGACGAGCAGCTGCTCATGCCGACAGTCGCCGACGACGTGGCGTTCTCACCCCGCCAGTACGGTCTGCCCGAGGCCGAGGTGCAGGTGCGGGTCTCGGCGGCGCTCGAGCTGCTGGGAATCGCCGAGCTGGCCGGGCGCGTGCCGCACGATCTGTCCGGCGGCGAGAAGCGCAAGGTCGCGCTCGCGGGGGCGCTCGTGATGGAGCCTCAGCTGCTGGTGCTCGACGAGCCCTTCGAAGGGTTGGACCCCTCGGCGCGCAGTGGTCTGGTCGAGCTCATCGAGCGTCTCGCACGCGAAGAGGGCGTGACGGTAGTGATGTCGACGCACGATATCGACTCGGTTGCCGAGCTCGCTGACTACGTGTACGCCCTCAAGCCCGGCGGCGAGATAGCCTTGCGCGGCACTCCCGAGGAGGTGTTCGCCCATGCAGACCTGGTCGCCGCGAGCAACATCAAGCCGCCCATCCTGGCCGAGTTATTCGCGGGCCTGCGAGAGCGCGATTCCGGCTCGCCCGATGTGGTGCTCACTGTCGGCGAAGCAGTAAATGCACTCGCCGCCTGGAAGTGCGAGTAGAGCGCGACAAGGCTCCGTTCGCCGGCGAATGACGCGACGACGGACCAACGGCTAACGCGGCTCGATGCCGTATGCCTTCTCCCAAAGGCCCACATTACCCGTGCTCGTGCGCGTCTCGGCCCACGCTCGGGCCCCGGTCGCAAGATGTGCGCGGAGAGCCGGGTCTTCGATCAACCGCGAGAGATGCTTGAGCCAGTCCTTTGGGTTGCGCGCGAACAGACCGGTCTCGCCGTGCTTGAGGCTGTTCTCGTAGGGCGCTACGCGCGACGCGACGAACGGCAGCCCGATCATCGAGTACTCGAGGAGCTTCAGGTCGCTCTTGGCGACGTTGAATCGCGTGCCTTGGAGTGGGGCCATGGCAATGTCGAACTCGTAGAGAAGATGGGCGTACTGCTCGGTTTCCACGGGCTTGAGGTAGCGCAGTCTCGGATGCTCGTCGAAGTAGCCCGGGTTGATTCCGGCCAACCACACCTCCACGGCGGGATAGCTGTCGAGTATCTGCGGTAGCACTCTCGCAACGTCGTGCAGATCTTCGTAGTGCGTGGGACTGCCCGCCCAGCCGATGATCAGGTCATCTCCCGTCTTCGGAGGCTTGCCCTCCGTCGGCCAGTAGGCCGGTGGCAGCATGTTGGGGAGGATGGTAGTGGTCGGCGTGAAGCGCCGAACCACCTGCTCGAGGGGCGCGGTCGACACTGTGACCTGCTGACAGGCACGAATCACGCTGACGAGCCCTTCGAGCCTGCCTGGGATGGCCCAGAACTCGTACGCTGGGTTACTCGGGTTGATACACCAATAGTCGTCGTCGATGTCGAAGACGGTCATCTTGCCGGCTTCGTTCGCCTGCTCGACCAGCTCGAGGATCGCTGGCTCCCAGAGTCGCTGAATGACCAGCACGTCGCACCAGTCGACGTCGTCGCTCGTGAGGGCGGGCTCCAAGCGGACGCTATGCCCTCGCGCTGCGAGCGCAAGACCCGGGACCCGACAGCGGTACCACGTCGAGCCGGTGTACGTGTCGACAACGTAGAAGATCTTCTTCGGGTTGCTCGTCAAGGCGTCAACGGATTGGGTCATTCACTCGGCTCCTCGTTCTTGAGTCGACGCTGGCTTGTCGTCGGCGGCGCCTCTCGCCTTGACCAGCTGCGCGTACTGGGCGCCCCACGCTCGGGCGGCCGCAATGTCGTCTCCGGACGGCTTGTACCTGCAGGTCAGAGCTTCGTAAGGCAACTCGAACCCGATCTCCTCGAGGCGTGCGGACATCTGCTTGGTTGCTCCGCCCGACCAACCGAAGCTGCCGAAGGCGCCGCCGATCTTGTTCTTGAGCTTAATCCCCGACAGGTACTGCAGGAGGCCAGCGACGCGGTAGAGCATCCCGTGATGCAGAGTCGGGCTACCGACGAGCAGGGCGCGAGCATCGACCATGTGCCGCGTGATGTTGGCAAGAGAGGAAAGCGCGATATCGAAGAGCGCCACGTCGACGCCCTCAGCGGCCGCGCCGTCTGCGATCTCGCGGGCGAGCACGTCGGTAGAACCCCACATCGTGGAGTAGACGATCACTATCTTGTCGTCGGTCTCCTCGGCGATGAGCCGGTCGTAGGTGTCGAAGACGGTCGGGATCTGATCGTGACGCCAAATGACCCCGTGCGACGGTGCGATCACATCGCAGACCCATCCTTGGTCGATGATCTTGCTGATCGACTTGCCCACGGCGGTGGCGACTGGCGTCAGGATGTTGGCGTAGTAGATCACGAGTTCCTCGACGGCAAGCTTCAGGTCGATCTCGTCGGCAAAGCGCTCGGAGGTGGCCAGGTGCTGGCCAAACGCGTCGTTAGGCATAAGCGTGCCGGACTCGGCGCAGAACGTGAACATCGAGTCGGGCCAGTGCACCATCGGCATTGGCAGGAAGCGAAGCGTCTTGCCGCCGAGGTCGATCACGTCATCGGGGCCGACGGCGTCGACCTTCAGATCGGGACCGTGGTAGCCCGCGATGCCCTTGACGCCACCGGAACTCGCGACCACTTTGGCCTGCGGCATGGCCTCCATGACGGCCCGCAGACCGCTGTTGTGATCGGGCTCAACGTGGTTGACCACGATGTAGTCGATCGTGTCGAGCGTTACGACCTCGACGATGCGCTCGAGAAGCTCCGGGACGAACTGGAGCTTGACCGTGTCGACCAGCGCGGTCTTGTCGGCGCCTTGGACTAGGTAGGCGTTGTAAGTCGTGCCATTGGGCGTCTCGAAGCCGTGGAAGTCGCGAAGGTTCCAGTCGATCGCCCCGACCCAGTGGATACCATCGGAAACGCGAGTTGCTTGCATGTTGGAGCCTCCCGAGCAACGAGGGCGACATATCCGCACGAGTGCCAAGCCGGGCAGCATCGTAGCGGATAGTCGCCGCAAGAAGGTCGAACAAAGCGACGTTTGCAGGATGTTACACTGCCGCGAGATGCTCGTGTTAGCACACAGCGATGGCTCCCGGACACCACGCGCGGATGGAGTTGACCGTGGATACTTACCCGAGCGAACGGGTGCCGACTGCGCGACACACGATCTACGTATTGTCACCCGACGTTCAGACCCCCACGGGCGGCATCAAGGTGCTCTATCGCCACGTGGATATCTTGAACGCCCACGGGTACCAAGCGTTCATCCTTCATCGGAACCCTGGCTTTCGCTGCACGTGGTTTGAGAACACCACGCCCGTAGCGTACATGCCCCACGTGCAACCTTCGCCAGACGACCTCTTCGTAGTGCCCGAGGTCTTCGGCCCAGATCTGGCCGACATCGCTCCCGGGAACAAGAAGATCATCTACAACCAGAGCGGCTCCCTGACCTTTCAGGGGTATCCCATCGACGGCTCCGGCGATAGAACGCCCTACCTGGATCCGGATGTGGTCGCAACCTTCGCGATCTCGGAGAACGTCGTCGACTACGTTCACTACGTGTTCCCGAACATGCCCGTCTATCGGATGCGATGGTCGATCGACAACTCGTTGTTCTCACTGGTGGGGTCCTCGCGCAAGAAGCGCCAGATCTGTTTCATGCCTCGTCGTCGACCCGAAGA